>JAGWTL010000273.1 GCA_028869035.1 Burkholderiales bacterium
TCGGGCTGAGCCTGTCGAAGCCCCTGCAGCCCTTCGACAGGCTCAGGGCGAACGGGACTGTCTTTGAACGCGAAGTCGTGTATCAGTGCTTGGGCGCGCCGCTGGCCTGGGCCGCTGCGTCAAAGCCGCCTTTGGCCTTCCACTCCGACATGCCCCCCTGCAGGATGCGCACGTTCTCGTAGCCGGCCAGGCGCAGCGCCAGCCCGGCCTGGGCCGACAGCGTGCCCTGGTTGCAGTAGATCAGCACCGGCTTGTCCTTCGGGATCTCGTTGCGCCTGGCCAGTACCTGGCGCCACTCGATGTTGACCGCGCCGGGGATGTGGCCCTTGTCGAACTGGCCCTTGTCGCGCGCGTCGATGACAAAGAACTTCTTCCAGTCACCCCCGGGAATCTGCTCGGGGAAGATGGTGGCGCCGCCGTAGTCGACGAATTCGAAGTAGCCCTCCATGGCATCGATGACAGCCTTGTCGTCGGCATGGGCCGGCAAGCCGGCGACACCAGCAGACAGCGCGATCAGGGAGAGGGTCAGCAGTTTTTTCACGGTTGTCCTTGAGTCAGAAGAATCGGGATTCAGGCCGGGTTCAGTCGCGGGTGGGTTTCTTCACCGAATAGCCACAGCAGGCCGCCCGACAGCATCATGGAAATGGCCACGAACCAGAACGCACCTTCCATGTGGCCGCTGAAATGCGCCACCCCGCCCAGGCCCAGCGCGCCGATGCCGTAGCCCAGGTCGCGCCAGAAGCGGTAGATGCCGATGGCCGAGCCGCGCCAGTTGGGGTGCGAGATGTCGGCCACGGCGGCCGAGAGATTCGGGTACAGCAGCGCCATGCCCAGGCCCGACACCGCCGCCGAGAGCGACCACCAGGCCACACCGGAATCCAGCAGCATCATGGCCACGCCGACGCCGCAGAGCCACATGCCGGCCACGTTGGGCCCATGGCGACCGATGCGGTCCGACAGCTTGCCGGTGAAGAGCTGCGAGCCGCCCCACACAAAACCGTAGACGCCGATGACCCAGCCCACCTGCGGCAGGCTCAGGCCCTGCTGGTAGAGGAACACCGGGTAGAAGACCCAGATCAGCGCATCGACGAACTTCTCCACCAGGCCGGCCTGGCACAGCGCGGCCAGGCGGCGGTCGCGCCAGCTCATGAGCTGGAACATCTGCCAGGTGCTCGGGCTGGCCGGCACGCCCCTGGGATAGCGCGGCACGGGTCCCGCCGCCTTGCCCGCCGCATGCCGTGCGCCTTCGGCCTGGGCCCAGGGCAGCGTCTCCTTGACGAAGAACAGCGTCAGCAGCAACGCCGAGACGATCACCACCAGGCCGAAGACCAGCAGGCCGTTGCGTGCGCCCCAGGCCGCGGCCAGGTAGCCGG
The DNA here is from genome assembly GCA_028869035.1 of Burkholderiales bacterium. Taxonomy (GTDB): domain Bacteria; phylum Pseudomonadota; class Gammaproteobacteria; order Burkholderiales; family Burkholderiaceae_C; genus Hylemonella. The sequence goes on from JAGWTL010000273.1 coordinate 1,374, forward strand.
TGACGATGCCGGCAATCGCCACGCCCACATACCCTGCGAATTCGTTCAGGCCGATGGCAAGGCCGCGCTGCTCGGGGCGCGTGAGGTCCAGCTTAGAGGTCTGCGTCATGGACCAGGCGAAGCCCTGATTCACGCCCAGCAGCACCGTGGCCGCGACGATCCAGCCCCAGCTCGGCGCCCAGAGGATCATGAAGGGAATGGGCAGCGCACTGAGCCAGCCCAGCAGCAGCACCTTCCTGCGACCGATGTTTTCCGACAGGCGACCGGCCACGAAGTTGAGCGTGCCCTTGACGAAGCCGAAGGCCACGACAAAAGAGATCAGCAGCATGAAGGAGCCCTTGGGCACACCGAACTCCTCGCTCGCCAGTGCCGGCACCACGGTGCGCGTCATGCCGATGGTCAGGCCCACCAGCAGCACCTGCAGCAGCTGATGGAGGAACTGCGGCAGGTTGTGGCGGATGCCGTGCAGGACATCCTGCACCTCGTGGCGCGCCTGGGTGAATTCACTCATGGCCGCCTCTCAATTCGCCGTGTACAGCAGCGTGCGCTGCGCCAGCCAGGCCCCCAGCACCATGGCCGCCACGACGAGCAGGCTGGAAACCGAGAGCGTGGCCACACCGGCCATGCCCTGGCCGATGGTGCAGCCCATGGCCAGGATGCCGCCCAGGGCCATCAGCACAGCGCCGGCCAGGTTGCGCAACATCTGCGCGCCCGTGGGTGCGGTCCAGGCGAACTGGCGCGCCAGCAGGGCGCTGGCGAAAGCGCCGATGAAGACACCCAGCACCGAGGCGGAGCCGAACTTGAGCGGGAAACCCAGACGCTCCATCGCAACGTAGCGCAGCAGGTCCTGCGCCGGCGCCACGAAGGCCAGCGAGCTGAGCACCGGTGTCTCGAACTCGTCCGCGCCGGCAATGCTCACGTACCAGCTCACCGCCACCAGCAGGCCAACCAGGGCGCCGGCCAGGGGCAGGCGCCACCCCCACCACGCCGACGGGCGCGGTGCGCGCAGCAGGAACAGCACGATCGCGCCGGCCTGGATCAGCGTGATCAGCCAGGCCGGCATACCGCCGAACAACGCTGGCAGCGATGCGGCTGGCAGCTGCACAGCCGGGCCACTCAGCATCTCGCGCACCGGCGCCAGCACACCCTCCAGGCTCGCCATGATGGCGAGCACGAACACCAGCCAGCTCAACAGCGCCGCGCCCTGCCCCTGCGCGGCGCGCACGATGAGGCGGCTCGGGCAACCACCGGCCAGCATCATGCCGGCGCCAAACAGCAGACCACCGATCAGCAAGCCCAGCAGCGGGACGCTGACCCGCAGGTAGGGCGTGCCGCCCAGCTGCACGAGGCCGAAGCCGGCCAGCAGCTGCGTGCCCAGCAGGGTCACGAGCACGGCCAGCAGAAAAGAGCGCAGGCGAGCCTTGTCTTTGCCCTCGAAGGCGTCAGCCAGCGCGGCGCGCGCGCAGAAGCCGCTGCGTTGCAGCACCACACCGAGCAGCACGCCCAGTACCAGCCCACCCCACAGGGGCAGGTTCACAGAACCTGTTGCCAAATCTTTGCTCCGATGAATACTTGCATTGCGCCCGTTCAGGCCGCCATATTGACCGCGACCATGCGGTCCATTTCGGCCGGGCGCGGCGGGATCTCGCGCGTGAGTTCGGCGATGAAATCCTCACGGCTCAAGGAAAGCACCGGGTTCCAGCGCTTCTCGAAGCCGATGGTCGAAGACGGCTTGCCCGACAGGCCGACGCCACAGGCGCTGCCGGCCTGGTGGCCGGGGTAGATCTCCAGGTCGGCCGGAAGGCTCATCAGTCTGGCCTGCAGCGAGTCGTAGAGCTGGCCCGCCATCACGCGCTCCTGGCCCGCCAGGTCGGGGCGGCCGACGGCGCCGACGAAGAGCGTGTCGCCCGTCACCACGAACCAGGGCACGCCACCGCGGCGAAGGTCGGTCACCAGCAGGCAGACGCTGTCAGGCGTGTGACCCGGCGTGTGCAGCACCTCGACCTGCACATTGCCCAGGTCCAGTTTCTGGCCGTCGCGCAGGGGCTCGAAGTCGAACTTCACGAAATTGCGGTCCGCCTCGTGCAGGCAGTAGGAGGTGCCCAGCATTGCGGCCAGCTTGCGCCCGCCCGAGTAGTGGTCGGCATGGACGTGGGTGTCGATCACGTGCGTGATCGACACCCCGGCCTTCTTCGCCTCATCGATGAACCATTGTTCATCACCCTCCACGACGTCCACGGCAATCGCTTTGGCATAGGTGGCACAACCGAAGAAATAGGACAGCGACGCTTCCTTCGTCGCCAGTTGCTTGAAAAACATGTTGTCTCCTTCTATCCGCGCTCCAGTGGCATGCCGGCGGCCTGCCACTCTGCCACGCCGTCGAGCAGCTTGCGCACGCGGTAGCCCTTGCGCTTGAGCAGCTGCTGCGCCTCCTCGGAAAACAGGCAGAAGGGGCCGCGACAATAGGCCACGATCTCGCGGCCCTTGGGCAGCTCGGCCAGGCGGCGCTCGATCTCGGACAGCGGCATGGATCGCGCATAGGGCAGGTGCGCGACGGCGTATTCCTCCTCGGGCCGCACGTCCAGCATGATGATCTCGCCGCGTTTGGCCTGGGCCAGCAGCTCCTTGCGACTGGCCTGGGTGAGCTGCTCTGGCGCGGCCACCATCTTCTGCAGCGCCAGCTGCAGTTCCACCAGGTGCTCCTCGGCCACCAGGCGCAGTGTGACCCAGAGCTGGGCCACGTCTTCGCCGCTCAGGCGGTAGACCATGTACTTGCCATCGCGCCGGTGCTCCACCAGGCGCGCGGCCTTGAGCGCCTTCAGGTGCGCGCTGGCCAGCTTGACGTCGATGGACAGTTCCTGCGCCAGCACTTCCACCGTCTTCTCGCCCTGCGCCAGCAGTTCCAGCAGCTCCAGCCGCTTGGGGCTGGACACCGCCTTGCCGATGCGGGCCACCTG
>JAGWTL010000274.1 GCA_028869035.1 Burkholderiales bacterium
TGCCGGCCACCAAGGCCGTCGTGGCCATGAAGGACACCAGCAACGCCGATCTGACCATCAAGGTCACCGGTTACCAGTGGAAGTGGGGCTACGACTACATCAAGGGTGAGGGCGAAGGCATCGGCTTCATCTCCACTCTGGACAACAGCCATCGCGTGATGTCCGAGTCCGGCAAGCCGCCGGCCACCGACGACTACCTGCTCAAGGTGGACAACCCCCTGGTCGTGCCGGTGGACAAGAAGGTTCGCATCATCACCACCGCCAACGACGTGATCCATGCCTTCATGGTGCCGGCCTTCGGTATCAAGCAGGATGCCATCCCCGGTTTCGTGCGCGACACCTGGTTCCGCGCCGAGAGGACAGGCGACTTCTACGGTCAGTGCGCCGAGCTGTGCGGCAAGGAACACGCCTACATGCCTATCCATGTGAAGGTCCTGTCGGCGGAAGACTATTCCAAGTGGGTCGATGGCCAGAAGAAGGCCATGGCCGCCAAGGCCGATGACCCGAACAAGGTCTGGGTGCTGGACGATCTGGCCAAGCGTGGCGAGAAGGTCTATGCCGCCAACTGCGCGGCCTGCCACCAGGCCAACGGCAAGGGCGCCGGCCCGATCAAGGCACTGGACGGTTCCGCCATCGTGCTGGATGCCGACAAAGGCAAGCAGATCGCCACGGTGCTCAATGGCCGGGGTGCCATGCCGGCCTGGAAGCAGCTGAGCGACACCGAACTCGCCGCTGTGATCACCTACACCAAGAACAACTGGTCCAACAAGACCGGCCAGCTGGTGCAGCCGGCCGATATCAAGGCCGCCCGCAAATAAACAGTCGTCAGACGCCTAGAGTATTGAGAAGGAAATCAGGATGAGTGCCGTTCTAGACCATCACGATCACCACGCCCATGACGACCATCACGCCCCCACGGGCTGGCGGCGCTGGGTCTACGCGACCAACCACAAGGACATCGGTACCCTGTACCTGCTGTTCGCCTTCACCATGCTCATGGTGGGCGGCGTCCTGGCCCTGCTGATCCGCGCCGAGCTGTTCCAGCCCGGCCTGCAGATCGTGAACCCCGAGCTGTTCAACCAGTTGACCACCATGCACGGCCTGATCATGGTGTTCGGCGCCATCATGCCGGCCTTCGTGGGCTTCGCCAACTGGATGGTTCCGCTGCAGATCGGTGCGGCCGACATGGCCTTCGCGCGCATGAACAACTTCAGCTTCTGGCTGATGATCCCGGCGGCCCTCATGCTGGTGGGTTCCTTCTTCATGCCCGGTGGCGCTCCCGCGGCCGGCTGGACGCTGTACGCCCCGCTGACCCTGCAGATGGGCCCCTCGATGGATGCCGGCATCTTCGCCATGCACATCCTGGGCGCTTCCTCCATCATGGGCTCGATCAACATCATCGTGACCATCCTGAACATGCGCGCGCCCGGCATGACGCTGATGAAGATGCCGTTGTTCTGCTGGACCTGGCTGATCACCGCCTACCTGCTGATCGCCGTGATGCCCGTGCTGGCCGGCGCCATCACCATGACGCTGACGGATCGCCACTTCGGCACCACCTTCTTCAACCCCGCCGGTGGCGGCGACCCGGTGATGTACCAGCACATCTTCTGGTTCTTCGGCCACCCCGAGGTGTACATCATGATCCTGCCGGCTTTCGGCATCGTCAGCGCCATCGTGCCGGCCTTTGCCCGCAAGCGCCTGTTCGGCTACGCCTCCATGGTGTATGCCACGGCTTCCATCGCCATCCTGTCCTTCATCGTGTGGGCGCACCACATGTACACCACCGGCATGCCGGTGACCGGCCAGTTGTTCTTCATGTACGCCACCATGCTGATCTCCGTGCCCACCGGCGTGAAGATCTTCAACTGGCTGGCCACCATGTGGAAGGGCTCGATGACCTTCGAGTCCCCGATGCTGTGGGCCGTGGGCTTCATCTTCGTGTTCACCATGGGTGGTTTCACCGGTCTGATCCTGTCCATGGCGCCGATCGACATCCAACTGCAGGACACCTACTACGTGGTGGCCCACTTCCATTACGTGCTGGTGGCCGGCTCCCTGTTCGCCATGTTTGCCGGCATCTACTACTGGTTGCCCAAGTGGACCGGCCGCATGTACAAGGAAAGCCGCGGCAAGTTGCACTTCTGGTGGTCGATGATCGCTTTCAACGTCACCTTCTTCCCCATGCACTTCCTGGGGCTGGCCGGCATGCCGCGTCGTTATGCCGATTACCCCATGCAGTTCGCCGACTTCAACGCCATTGCCACCGTCGGCGCCTTCGCTTTCGGTCTGGCCCAGGTCTATTTCTTCATCGCCGTCGTGCTGCCCGCCATGCGCGGCCAGGGCGAGAAGGCCCCGCAGAAGCCCTGGGAAGGCGCCGAAGGCCTGGAGTGGGAAGTGCCCTCGCCGGCTCCCTTCCATACCTTCGAGACCCCCCCGAAGCTGGACGCCACGGCGACCAAGGTCATCGGCTGAACAGCGCGCAGGAAGACCTGAGTCATGACGACGCCTGAACAGAAGAAAGCCAACCTGCGCCTGGGCCTGATCCTGGCTTCGGTTGCGCTGGTTTTTTTCGTCGGCTTCGTGGCCAAGTTCGTGTTCTTCGGCAAGTGACGAGGCAGCCATGAACCTGCGACGCGAAAACGCCCAAATGGTGGGCAAGCTGGCCATCGTGGTGGCCGTCATGTTCGGCTTCGGTTACGCGCTGGTGCCGATCTACAAGCATCTCTGTGAAGCCCTGGGCATCAACATTCTTGCCATCGGTGAGCGCGAAGTGCCAGGCCGCGGCCGCGCCGCACCCGCCAACACGCAGGTTGATGCCAGCCGCACCATCACGGTCGAGTTCGACGCCAATGTGCGCGGCCCCTGGAGTTTCAAGCCGGCGCAGCGTTCGCTGCAGGTGCATCCGGGCGAAATGACCACCGTCATGTACGAGTTCCAGAACGTGCAGAACCGCGTCATGTCGGCCCAGGCCATCCCGAGTTATGCGCCGCGCCAGGCGGCAGCGCACTTCAACAAGCTGGAGTGCTTCTGCTTCAACGAGTACACGCTGGCGCCGGGCGAGAAGAAAAGCTGGCCGGTGGTGTTCGTGATCGATCCCAAGCTGTCCCGGGACGTGAACACCATCACCCTGTCCTACACCTTCTTCGAGGTGGGGAGCAAGACGCCGCCGGCGCCGGGCTCGACGGCCGCGCGCAAGGGCACGGAGGCCGGAGCATGAACGCCGCACGGCCGCCCGAAGGCGCTCGCACCGCAATGCACAGCATGGAGGTTGCCGAATGAGCAGCGCGCAGGCCTCCAAGGGCGCGCTGTGGGCGACCATCAAGGCCGTGGCCTGGTCCTTCCTCGGCGTGCGCAAGAGCAGTGGTTTCCAGGATGACATCGGACGCCTCAAGCCCTACCACATCATCGCGGTGGGCCTGGTCGGTGGCATCCTGTTCGTATTGAGCCTGATCGCATTGGTGAACTGGATCGTGGCCTAGTAGGGCCGGATACCAGACACCTGAAAATTTGAGATAAGCAGAACCGGAAGGAATGGAGCAAACATGAGTTCGACTACACACGGCGGCACCCCGTACTACTTCGTGCCTGGCCCGTCCCGTCACCCCGTGATGGCGGCAATCGGCCTGTTCTTTGTCATCCTGGGAGCCGCTCAGTGGGTCAATGGCGCCGGCTGGGGCAAATATTCCCTGCTGTTCGGTCTGGTGTGGTGGCTGGTGGTGCTGACCCAGTGGTTCCGCCAGGCCATCTCCGAGAGCGAAGGGGGACAGTACGGTCACAAGATCGACATCTCCTTCCGCTGGAGCATGACCTGGTTCATCTTCTCCGAAGTGATGTTCTTCGGCGCCTTCTTCACCGCCCTGTGGTGGACCCGCGTGCACTCGGTGCCGGCGCTGGGCAGCCTGGACAACGCGCTGCTGTGGCCCGACTTCAAGGCCGTGTGGCCCAGCCTCGCTGCGGGCGCCACCGCGTCGCCGGCCGGCATCATCGAGCCCTTCCAGACCATGGGCCCCTTCTGGCTGCCCACGATCAACACCGCCCTGCTGCTGAGCTCGGGTGTGACGCTGACCATCGCCCACCACGCCCTGCGCGACGGCAACCGCAGCAAGACCCTCGGTTTCATGTGGGTCACCGTGCTGCTGGGCCTGACCTTCCTGTTCGTGCAGGGCTATGAGTACGCCCACGCCTACAGCGACCTGAACCTCAAGCTCTCGTCCGGCGTCTACGGCTCGACCTTCTTCATGCTGACCGGCTTCCACGGTTTCCACGTGTTCGTCGGCATGCTGATGCTGTTCTTCATCACCCTGCGCCTGC
>JAGWTL010000275.1 GCA_028869035.1 Burkholderiales bacterium
CTGGCGGCCGACAAGCTGATGAATTCGCCGCGCCTGTACGCCACCTTCCTGCTGTGGCTGCTGAGCGAGCTGTTCGAGCAGTTGCCCGAGGTGGGCGACCTGGACAAGCCCAAGCTGGTCTTCTTCTTCGACGAGGCCCACCTACTTTTCAACGACTCGCCCAAGGCCCTGCTGGAACGCATCGAACTCGTGGTGCGCCTGGTGCGTTCCAAGGGTGTGGGCGTCTATTTCGTCACCCAGAACCCGCTGGACATCCCGGACACCGTGCTGGGCCAGCTGGGCAACCGCGTGCAGCACGCGCTGCGCGCCTTCACCCCGCGTGACCAGAAGGCCGTCAAATCCGCTGCCGAAACCATGCGCCCCAAGCCGGGCCTGGACATTGCAGCCGCCATCACCGAGCTGGGCGTGGGCGAGGCCCTGATCAGCCTGCTCGACGAAAAAGGCCGTCCCAGCCTGACCGAGCGCGTCTACGTGCTGCCCCCGGGCAGCCAGATCGGCCCGGTCGCACCGGAGCAGCGTCAGGCCCTGCTGGCCAACTCCGTGGTGGCCGGTGTCTACGAAAAAACCGTGGACCGTGAGTCGGCCTTCGAACGTCTGGCCAGCCGCACCCAGCAGAAACAGGCCCAGGAAAAAGCGACGGGCGAAGCCGCAGCCGCAGAAAAATCCGGCGGGGGCGGTCTGCTCGACAGCCTGGGGGGCATGCTGGGCGGCGGCGCCAGGGGCACACGCGCCAGCGCGGGCGAGCAATTGATCAAGAGCGCGGCCAGTTCCATCGGCCGCGAGGTCGGGCGTCAGATCATCCGCGGGGTGCTCGGTAGCATACTGGGCGGGGGCAAGCGGCGGTAACAGCGCCCCACGGACACCAGCTGCAAGTGCTAGATTCAGCCCCACGGCCCGCCCTGCGTAAGAGAATCTGCTGTTCGTTTAGGAGTCCCCGACGTGCCCCCCTCGCCCACCAACCCGCGAGCCGCCAGCAATGCCAAAAAGGCTGGCGTGACCAGCGCCCAGGACACGATCGACTGGCGTATCAAGGAGCTTCGCGCGTTCGATGCCTCCGGCATCCATGATCGCTGGGACCCGCGACTCGACAGTCTGAAAAAAAGCGTCAACGAAGCCCTGGCCGAGGTCTTTGGAAGCAACTCGTCGGACTACAGGAAATTCGAGCTTGAAGCCTTCGATGCAACCCTGCCCACGGATTTCAGCGGCCGCTACTCCCCCGAAGAATTGCAGCAAGCGGTCCAGGAAGGTCTGGAGCGGGCCATCCTCAGTCTGAAACGCGTGAAAGTCCTGCTGACGGAACGCGCCAAGCAGGCACCCACACCTGCACCCACACCTGCACCCACACCTGCACCCACACCTGCACCCACACCTGCACCTGCACCTGCACCTGCACCTGTGCTGCCCCCCGCCCCCACAGCCACATCGAAGCCTGGACCTATGCCTACGCCTGCACACGCCAAGCCCCCGGTGCCGCAACCCGCGGTCGGATCCCAGCCCGCTGCTTCAGTCCCTTCGGTGAACGCACGCGTCACGGTCGTCAGCCACGACGCAAAGGTCCGCGACGCAGCGCTGAGCCTGATCAGGCAGTTGGGATTGCAGCCCGCCTTCCTGCCAGAGCTCTCAAACCCGAGCGGCGGCGCCTTCTTCAATCGACTGGAGCATCTGGCCGATCTCCAATACGCCATCGTCCTCCTGCCGGTCGACGCCCTGGACACGGCGGCCGGCGGGCTCAAGGCCTTGTCACCCGGGCTGCTGCTGGAGCTCGGCTTCCTGCTGGGAACCGTGGGCAAGGATCGCGTCTTTTTCCTGGTACCAGGCCCTGCGGCCAAAACCCTGCCCTGGGACGGCGCCGCGAGCGTGCCCATGGATGATGCGGGCTTGTGGCACCTGCTGCTGGCCCGTGCCATGAAACAGGCCGGACTGGACGTGGACCTGAACCGCGCCCTCTGATACCCAGGCATTCTCATTCTCTGTATTGCCGGGATATGCGCCCGGCAGCGCACTCACTTTCTAGAAATAGAAAGAAGAGAGGCGCTCCTACTGCGCCACCCAACCCCCATCCATATTCCAGGCCACCCCCCGCACATTGTTGCCGGCGGGTGAGCAGAAGAACACGGCGAGCTCCCCCAGTTCCTCCGGGGTGGTGAACTGCATGGAGGGCTCCTTCTCGCCCAGCAGCAGCTTCTTGGCTTCCTCATTGGAGATCTTGAGCGCGGCGGCCTTGGCGTCCACCTGTTTCTGCACCAGCGGGGTCAGCACCCAGCCCGGACAGATGGCGTTGCAGGTCACGCCCGTGGTGGCGTTTTCCAGCGCGGTCACCTTGGTCAGTCCGATCACGCCGTGCTTGGAGGCCACGTAGGCCGACTTCTCGGCCGAGGCCACCAGGCCGTGCGTGGAAGCCACGTTGATGATGCGGCCCCAGTTGGCGGCGCGCATCGCCGGCAGGGCCAGGCGCGTGGCGTGAAAGGCGCTGGTCAGATTGATGGCGATGATGGCATCCCAGCGCTCGGTGGGAAAGTCCTCGATGCGCGCCACATGCTGGATGCCGGCGTTGTTGACCAGGATGTCGACACGGCCGCGCCCGAACTGCCCGGCGGCGAATTTCATCATGCCCTCGATCTCGGCCGGCTTGCTCATGTCGGCGCCGTGGTAGGCCACCTGGACGCCCAGAGCGGCGATCTCTGCCTTGGGACCCTCGACGTCGCCGAAGCCATTGAGCACGACATCGGCGCCCTGGCGGGCCAGGGCCTTGGCGACCCCCAGGCCGATGCCGCTGGTGGAGCCGGTGACGAGAGCGGTTTTACCTTTGAGCATGCTGATATCTCCGAAGCAGTTGAGGACTGTACGTTTGAATTAGGATGATGCCAAGTGCACCCGATGAACTGATTTCACCATGTCCGAGCCTACGCTGAACTACGTAACTTGTCCCGACGCCACCGGCGGCCACCGGATGGCCTGTTGGCAATGGGGCCGCCCCGACGCAGGGCATGTGGTGGTCTGCGTGCATGGCCTGTCGCGCCAGGGGCGCGATTTCGATACGCTGGCCCAGGCCCTGTGCGAGCGCAGCGGCGGTAGCGTGCGCGTGGTCTGCCCCGATGTGGCGGGACGCGGGCAGAGCGACTGGCTGCGTGATCCCATGGGCTACCAGATTCCCGCCTATGCGGCCGATATGGGCGTCCTGCTGGCCCAACTGCAGGCGACCACGCTGGACTGGGTGGGCACCAGCATGGGCGGGCTGATCGGCTTGGTGCTGGCCGGCCAGCCTCATCTGCCATTCAAGCTACGCAAACTCGTGCTCAACGACGTGGGCCCGACCATCTCCTGGCAGGCCATCCAGCGCATCGGCGAATACCTGGGGGCGCCGATCCGCTTCACGTCCATCGAACAGGCGGCCGAAGCGCTGCGTCTGATCTCCGCGGGCTTCGGACCGCACACACGCGAGCAATGGCTGGCGCTGACCCGGCCCATGCTCAAGCCGGCCACTGACGGCAGTGGCGGCTTTGCACTGCATTACGACCCGGCGATCGCCATCCCCTTCCGCAGGCTCACGCCGGAAAGCTCAGCCCAGGGGGAAGCCGTGCTCTGGCAGCTCTACGACGCCGTCCGCGCCGAGACGCTGCTGCTGCGCGGCGCCGACTCCGATCTGTTCGCGCGTGAGACCGCCTCGGCCATGACACAACGCGGCCCGCGCGCACGCCTGGTCGAATTCGCCGGCATCGGCCACGCCCCGACCCTGGTCGCCGCGGACCAGGTACAGACCGTCTGCGATTTCCTGCTCGGCGCCGGCTCCTGAGTCCCCGATGAAAAGCCACGCCTCCGAGCTGCCTGGCAGCGAGCCCCGTTCTCCGCTGCTCGCCGCCACGGCCCACGGCCTGCCCGAGCAGGCCAACGCCCTGGCGCGCGCGCGCGCTTTCGCCGAACCCCTTCTGGCCAGCGAGACGCTGGACACCAGTGAGAACACGCTGGCCCATGCCGATGCGGTGGCGACCATCCTCAAGGCCATTGGCGGCTCCGAGGCCATGCAGGCCGCCTGCTACCTGGTGTATGCCTGCGGCCACCTGAACAAGCCGCAGGAAACCATCACCAAGGCCTTCGGCGAGAGTTATGCCGAACTGGCCGTGGAAACCACCAAGCTGGTCCAGGTGCAGCGCCAGGCGCGCGCCGCCCAGCTGGCGGCCGAACGCAGCGGCGCGCCCGTGCCCATGGCCCAGACCAGCGCCATGCAGACCGAAAACGTGCGCAAGATGCTGCTGGCCTTCTCGCGCGACCTGCGCGTGGTGCTGCTGCGCCTGGCCTCGCGCCTGCAGAC
>JAGWTL010000276.1 GCA_028869035.1 Burkholderiales bacterium
GGGGTGTAACTGGCCTTGACGGCGGTGGATGCCGTCGTCTGGGCCATGGAGGGAACGGTCAGTTGCGCCAGACGGGCCGAGGCCTTGGCCGTACGGACCGGCGCTTCGGGCGCAACCAACTTCACCGGCATCGGCGCGGGCGCCTTGGGCAGGAGTTTGGCAGCAATAGGCTTGGCAGGTGCGCCGGTCTTGCCGGCCTTGGTCGCCGGTTTGGCAGCGACCTTGGCCTTGGGAGCCGGCGCCTTCTTGACGGCCGCCTTCTTGGCTACCGGCTTGGCAACAGCTTTCTTGGGAGCCGGCTTGGCCGCCGTCTTCTTGGCAGGGGGCTTGGCCGCGACTTTCTTGACCACCCCAGGTTTGGCGGGCTTCTTCACGGTCGGCTTGGCCTTGGCCGCCGGTTTGGCAGCAGCTTTTTTGGCAGCCGGTTTGGCCTTGCCTACAGCAGATTTGGCTTTGGAAGACACGGGCACCTTTCCTGGTTGGGCTTTCACTTCTTGTCTCCTGGCAAGCTGGGCCTGCGCTAGATTTCTTCTGGCCTGCTGTTATACCCGCATTGCGGACGTGAGGACGGATCCAGAGCAAAATTTATGGCGCGCGAGTGCACATACTTTGACATGAGCCTCACGGGGTTGCGAAACCGAGACAGCCACCACCGCCGGGGTGGTTGGACTTGCGGCTCCCACAGGCAGGTCACCGCCTCAAATCAGGCTCTGCTCCAGGCCCTGGAGCAGAACGTCCTTGGGCAGGTCGATCCCTATGAAGACCATTTTGCTCAGGCGCTGCTCGCCCTCGGACCAGACTGGCCCCAGGTCGCTGCCCATGAGCTGGTGCACGCCCTGGAAGATCACCTTGCGGTCGGTGCCCTTCATGTACAGCACCCCCTTGTAGCGCAGCATGCGCGGGCCGTAGATGTTGATGATGGCGCCCAGAAAATCCTCGAGCTTGGACGCATCGAAGGGGCGCTCGGAGCGAAAGACGAAGCTTTTCACATCGTCGTCATGGTGATGGTGACGGCCATGGCCGTGCCGGTGCGAAGGATGATCGCAATGCTCGCCATGTTCGTGGTCGTGGTGCGCATGGTCGCGCCCGTGCTCGTCCTCCTTGAGAAAGTCAGGATCGATCTCGAGCTTGGCGTTCAGATTGAAGCCGCGCAGATCGAACACCTCGCTGATCGCCGCCTCGCCGAAGTGCACGGCCTTCTGCGGCGCGCGCGGGTTCATGTGCTTGAGGCGGTGCTGCAACGCGTCCACATCTTCGGCCGAAACCAGATCGGTCTTGCTGATGAAGATCTGGTCGGCAAAGCCGACCTGGCGGCGCGCCTCCTGCCGGTCATCGAGCTGCCGGGCGGCGTGCTTGGCGTCCACCAGGGTGATGACGGAGTCGAGCAGGAAGCTTTCGGCAATCTCATCGTCCATGAAGAAGGTCTGGGTCACCGGGCCGGGATCGGCCAGGCCCGTGGTCTCGATCACCACCCGCTCGAAGTCCAGTTCGCCCTTGCGCTTCCTGGCCGCCAGATCCTGCAAGGTGGTGCGCAAGTCCTCCCGGATGGTGCAGCAGATGCAGCCATTGCTCATCTGGATGATCTGCTCCTTCGTTTCTGAAACGAGGATGTCGGTATCGATGTTCTCCTCGCCGAACTCGTTCTCGATCACGGCGATCTTCTGGCCGTGCGCTTCCTGCAGCACGCGCTTGAGCAGGGTGGTCTTGCCGGAGCCCAGGAAGCCGGTGAGGATGGTGGCGGGGATCAGGGCCATGGATGTACTCTCGGAAAGGGATGCCCGCCAACTCGCGCGGCGCGCAAGCGATGGGGTGTCGAAGGCAGGATGATGAGTTTAGCGGAATGCCATTTTCGGGGAACGCCGTGGAACCGGCTCTGTCGGGCCACCGGCGTTGCCCCCCCCCTGCGGGAGGGTGGCGCAGCGGCACGAAGTGCGCGCAGCCTGGGAGCGTGCCTTATTTCCGCATCACCACCAGTCCCTTGAGGTACTCGCCTTCCGGGAAGTTGATCGTCATGGGGTGGTCCGGGGCGCCGCCCATGCGCTCGTGGATGTAGCCGTCCACGCCGGCGTCGGCGCCGGCCGAGGCCACGATCTTGTGGAAGAGGTCGGCGCTGATGCCGCCCGAGCAGGAGTAGGTGAACAGCACACCGCCGGGCTCCAGGATCTTCAGGCCCAAGCGGTTGATGTCCTTGTAGGCGCGCGCCGCGCGCTCGGCGTGGGCCACCGTGGGTGCGAACTTCGGGGGATCCAGCACGATGGCGTCAAAGGTCCGCCCCTCCTCCACAAAACGGCGCAGGCTGGCGTTGACGTCGGCATCCAGAAACTCGGTGCGCGCCGCCTCGAAGCCATTGAGCGCCACATTGGCGCGCGCCTGCTCGATGGCCGGCCCGGAAGAGTCGATCGACGTGACATGGGCCGCGCCACCGGCCAGCGCCGCCACCGTGAAGCCGCCGGTGTAGCAATAGCAGTTGAGCACGCGCTGGAACTTGAGCCGGGCCGCGTAGTCGGCAAAACGCTTGCGGCTGTCGCGCTGGTCCAGGTAGAAACCGGTCTTGTGGCCCTGGGCGATATCCAGGCCCAGGCGCCAGTCGTGCTCGCGCAGCACCAGCCCGGTCGGCCCTTGCCCACGCAGCCAGCCGGTGACCTCGGGCAGGCCTTCGAGCCCGCGCGCGCTGGCGTCCGAGCGTTCGTAGAGCCGGCTCAGTCCGGTTTCGGCCAGCAGCGCGTCGGCCAGCACATCTTTCCAACGCTCGGCGCCGGCACTGAGGTATTGCGCCACCAGCGTATCACCGTAACGGTCCACGATGAGGCCGGGCAGACTGTCGGCCTCGCCATGGATCAGGCGCAGGCCGTCACTCCGGACGTCAAAACGTGTCCGGGCGCGGATGGCGGCGACCACCCGGCCGGTCAGAAAAGCCCCATCGATGCGCTGTTTTTCGTCAAAACTCCAGACGCGCGCACGGATTTTGGACTGGGGACTGAAGGACGCCCAGGCCAGGAATTCGCCCTGGGCAGACTCCACGCGCACCGTTTCACCGGCGTCAGCGCCGCCCTTGGCGATGGCCGATTCGAAGAGCCAGGGGTGGCGGCGCAGCAGCGCGCGCTCCTTGCCTTCCTTGATACGGATCATTTTCATGTCTTGAATTGTCGGGCTTTTCCGGGGTTCCCTTCCCCGTCAAATTGGTTAGAGTGTTCCCAATAGGTCCATTGCCTGAGGAGATAACGATGAGATTAAAGGACGTCAAGCTTGGAACCAAGCTCATGGGTGGTTTCATCCTGGTCTTGCTCCTGGCGGCCCTCCAGTCGGTGCTGGCCGTTTTCGGCACGAGCGCACTGAACGCCAACACCCAGCAGATCTCCGGCCACCTGCTGCCCGGCGCCCTGCACACGGGCTTCCTCGGCACCCAGGCCAGCCGCCTGCGCGCCGCACAGTTCCAGCACCTGCTGGTCTTTGGCGAGGATGAACGCCGGGCCATCGAAAAGCAGATGGAGGGCCTGCGCGAGGCTGTGAACACCGAATCACAGGCTTATGCCCGCATCATCACGATCGGCGAAGAGAAGTCCCACTTCGACAAATTCCAGGGTGAATGGAAGAAATACCAGACGCAGCAGACCGAGATCGTCGGGCTCGGGCGCCAGCGCCGGGACGAAGAGGCCATGGACATCCTCAAGGGTCAGGGGCTGCAGACCTTCGACGCCATGCTGTCCGAGTTGCGCGCGCTGTCAGCGCTGTCCCAGGACGGCTCCGTCCTGGCGCGCGACACGAACGCCAGTCTGCAGCGCAATGTGATGATCGGCAACCTGGGCGCCCTGCTCGTGACCATTGCGCTGGGCCTGCTGATCGCCCGCACCCTGAGCCGCGCCATCTCCGGCGGCGTGGGGTATGCCGCCAGCCTGGCCAGCAAGGTCGCCCAGGGGGACCTGAGCTCTCCCATCAACCCCAACACGCAAGACGAGATCGGCGCCCTGCTGCACTCCCTGCGCGACATGCAGTCCTCGCTGGCCCAGGTGGTCTCGCGCGTGCGTCAGGGCAGCGAGTCGGTCTCCACAGCCAGTGCCGAGATTGCCCAGGGCAATCACGACCTCAGCGCCCGCACCGAGAGCCAGGCGAGCGCCTTGCAGGAAACCGCCGCGTCGATGGAAGAACTCTCCTCCACCGTCAAGCAGAACGCCGACAACGCGCGCCAGGCCAACCAGCTGGCCCAGCACGCCAGCACCGTGGCGGTGCAGGGCGGTGAGGTGGTGGCCCAGGTGGTCGACACCATGAAGGGCATCAACACCAGCGCGCGCAAGATCCACGA
>JAGWTL010000277.1 GCA_028869035.1 Burkholderiales bacterium
TTTTGAGCAGATCGGCCACGGTGTTGGCGCTGAGTTTTTCCATGATGTTGGCGCGGTGCGCCTCCACCGTCTTGATGCTGATGCCCAGGTCGTCGGCGATCTGCTTGTTCAGGCGGCCGGCCACGATGCGCTCCAGCACCTGGCTTTCGCGCAGCGTGAGCTTGGCCAGCAGGGCGTCGCGGCTGGCGGCCTGCTGGTGCACGCTGAAGGTGTCGCGGGCCCGGTCCAGCATGCGCTCGACCAGGGTGACCAGCTGGTCTTCCTTGAAGGGTTTCTGGATGAAGTCCATGGCACCCTTTTTCATGGTGTCCACCGCCATGGGCACGTCGCCGTGGCCGGTGATGAAGACGACGGGCAGGGGTGAATGGCTTTCGATCAGGCGGTTCTGCAGCTCCAGCCCGGTCATGCCCTCCATGCGGATGTCGACAATCAGGCAGGCCACCTCGCGCGGGTCGTAGCGGTTCAGGAAGGACTCGGCCGAGTCGAAGCAGCGCACCCGGTAGTCCTTGCCCTCGAGCAGCCATTGCAGCGAATCGCGCACGGCCTCGTCGTCGTCGACCACATAGACCGTGCCCTTTTTTGGAATCAGACTCATGCTCTAACCTGAGATTTTTCTGCTTGCAGTTGTAAAGGGGCCGACGCAGCCTCTGGTCCGTCCACGGGCAGCCAGAAGGTGAAACGGCAGCCCGCGACTTCAGGTCCATTGTAGAGGTTCTCGGCTTTCATCCGACCCTGGTGTGATTCGACGATGGAGCGGCACAGGGACAGGCCGATGCCCATGCCTTCCGCCTTGGTCGTGTGAAAGGCTTCGTACAGGCGCGCCATGACCTCGGGGGCGATGCCGCGACCGGTGTCGGTCACGGTGAACTCCACCACCGGCTTGCCCTCCACGCTGGCCGGCAGCACGTGCAGTTCCACCCGGCGTTGCTGGGGCGGGCGCTGGGCATGGACGATGGATTCGGCCGCGTTCTTCAGCAGGTTGACCAGCACCTGCTCGATCAGGATGGGATCGACCAGCACGGGGGGCAAGTCGGCCATGAAGTAGCTCAGGCGCACGTTGTAGCGCCGCAGCTCGATCTCGGCCAGCTCCACCGCTTCGTTGACCATGACCGTGATTTCGGAGAGCGTGCGGTTGGGTTCGCTGCGCTTCACGAAGGAACGGATGCGCTGGATGATCTGACCCGCGCGCTGGGCCTGCTTGGCGGTCTTCTCCAGCGCGCCCAGCAGGTCCTCCTCGGAGATCTGCTGCGCCTTGATGCGCGAGACCATGCCGTTGCAGTAGTTGTTGATGGCGGTCAGGGGCTGGTTCAGTTCGTGTGCCACGCTGGAGGCCATCTCGCCCATGGTGATCAGGCGGCTGGCGGTCTGGGCGCGCTCGGCCTGGGCGGCAGACTGGGCCTCGGCCAGGCGGCGCGGCGTGATGTCGGTGGCGATCACCATCTGCGCCAGGCGGCCATCCACCCAGGTCAGGTAACGGGTGCGCACTTCCAGCCATTTGTCGAGTTCTTCGACGTAGACCTCGGCGTTTTCGACCTCGGCATCGGGTAGGGCGCTGGTGGGCATGCCCATCAGGCCATCCACGCTGTCCTGGCTGTCCTCGCTGCTCAGGCGGGCCGGCATGCCGGCCTGGGTGGACAGGCGCACATGGCCGCTGCTCTGCTCGTGGAACCAGAGCCGGTAGAGCTTGTTCGCGAACAGCAGTTCATCCGTGCCCAGCGGTGCCACCGAGACCGAGGCGTCCAGCGCCTCCAGCACGGTGGTGAAGCGTTCGTAGGAAGCGTAGAGCTGCTCGCGCACGCGGTTGGGCTCGGTGATGTCGGTCATCGAGGTCATCCAGCCGGTCTGCAGGCCGCGCGCGTCGATCAGCGGCGAGACATAGATGCGGGCGTCGAACAGTGTGCTGTCCTTGCGCTTGACGCGCACCTGGAAGCCGCCCGGGGTGACGCGGCCGGTCAGTTCGTCCTCCAGCCGTCCCATCAGCATGTCACGGTCTTCCTCGGGCCAGTAGGGGAAGGGGGCGGTGCAGCCGACCAGTTCGCCTTCGCTCCAGCCCGTCATCTGGCAGAAAGCCGCGTTGACGTAGGTGATGCGGCCCTGCAGGTCCAGCGCGCGCATGCCGGTGGGCATGGAATTCTCCATGGCGCGGCGGAAATTGGTCTCCAGCACCAGGGCCTGCTGGGCCTGCATGCGCCGGCGCGTGTGGCGCCAGTTGGCGATCAGCATCCAGGCCGTCATCGCGCTGAGCGTGCCGACCAGCCAGAACAGGCCGCTGCCGATCACACCCAGCGAGGCGCGGTAGGCCTGGGCGTGCAGCACCAGGCCGTTGCCCACGGGCGAGACCGGCACCTCGTATTCGTTCGCGCTGGCGGCCCAGCCCAGCCACTGGCCGGCCCGGTTGTGTTTGGTTGCGCTGCTGCCGGCCAGCACCTCGCCGCGGGAGTCGCGCAGCGAGACGGCGTAACGCGCCGAGACCTCCGATGGCACGCCATAGCGATACAGCGTGTCCAGCGAGTATTCGGCCAGCAGCACGCCGCTGAAGCGGGTGCGACTGTACAGGGGCAGGTGCAGCTCCAGCAGGGCGGAGCCGTCGGGCGTGGCGCTGCGTTGGACGTAAATGGGCTGGCGCAGCTCGCGCGCCAGGGCAAAGGCGTTTTCGGTTTCGCTGGGCTTTTCGGGTCGTGCGCCAGCGCGCGCGGGACTGTTGGTCAGGCTGTGGGCGAGACTGGGAGTACCGTGTGCAGCGCGCAGGCGGCGGCGCTCGTCGAGCCAGCTCAGGCCTTGCAACTCGGGATACTGAGTGAGGAGGGCATTGGCGCGGTTGCGGAACTGGTCGGTGTCGATCTCCTGACCGGAGATTTGCTGTGCCAGGCGCACCAGTTCCTCCTGGCGTTCCAGCAGCCGCAGGCGCATGCGCTGCTGGGCGTATTCCACGTCACGCCGCACCGCCTCCTGTTCGCGTTCCATTTCTTCGAGCCGAAGATAGCCGAAGGCCGCGACGATAGCGGCGAGGAAGAGCAGCACCGCCAGGAGTGGCGCCAGCATGGCGTAGCGGTCCTGGCGGTGCGGGGATTGCTGGCGCCACCACTGCTTCAGGTGCAGCAGCGCGGGGAATTCGCGCAGCGAAGCCAGCCGTGCGCTCAGACGTGTATTCATGTCCGGCCAGTGTATTCCGTATGACTTCAGGCAGCCTTTCTTTAATTCATAATATGAAATAGAAAAGCATAACTTAAAATTTTGCGAAAATTATGAGAAACTCTCGTATCGATCTACATTGGCTAAGCAACCTGTTCCTAGCCTGAAACCAAGAGGAGACAAGCATGTCAGCCCTGCCCCAGAACCTGTCTGGACTCAACGCCGAAGATCTCGACAGCCAGGAAACCCTTGAATGGAAGCACGCCCTTGAGGCGGTGATTGCGCAGGAGGGGCCCGAGCGTGCCCACTACCTGCTCGAACAGTTGCTGGAGCATGCGCGCGAGCACAGCATCGACATGCCCTTCTCGGCTACCACCGGCTACGTCAACAGCATCGAGCCGGACCAGGAGGCGCACAGCCCCGGCAATCTGGAGCTGGAAGGCCGCCTGCGCGCTTATATGCGCTGGAACGCCATGGCCATGGTGGTGAAGGCCAATCGCCTGGACCCGGCTGACGGCGGGGACCTGGGTGGCCACATCAGCTCCTTTCAGTCCCTGGCGCACATGTTCGCGGCCGGCTTCAACCATTTCTGGCATGGCGACAACACGGACGAGGGCGGCACCCACGGTGGCGATCTGCTCTACATCCAGGGCCACTCATCCCCCGGCATCTACGCCCGCGCCTATCTTGAAGGCCGCATCAGCGAAGAGCAGATGCTGAATTTCCGCCAGGAAGTCGACGGAAAGGGCCTCTCCAGCTACCCGCATCCCAAGCTGATGCCCGGTTTCTGGCAGTTTCCCACCGTGTCCATGGGCCTGGGGCCCATCATGTCAATCTACCAGGCGCGTTTCCTCAAGTACCTGCACGCCCGCGGAATTGCCGACACCAGCCAGCGCAAGGTCTGGGTCTTCTGCGGTGACGGCGAGATGGACGAGCCCGAAAGCCTGGGCGCCATCGGCCTGGCCGCGCGAGAGAAGCTGGACAACCTGGTCTTCGTGGTCAACTGCAATCTGCAGCGTCTGGATGGCCCGGTGCGCGGCAACGGCAAGATCATCCAGGAGCTCGAGGGCGAGTTCCGCGGTGCCGGCTGGAACGTGATCAAGCTGATCTGGGGCAAGGAGTGGGACGGCCTGCTGGCCCGCGACAAGGACGGCGCCCTGCGCAAG
>JAGWTL010000014.1 GCA_028869035.1 Burkholderiales bacterium
TCTTCGACAAGCGCAGCAAGTTCGTGCACTACCGGCCGCGCACGGCGATCCTCAACAACCTCGAGCTCGACCACGCCGACATCTTCGAGAACCTGGCCGCCATCGAGCGCCAGTTCCACCACCTCGTGCGCACCGTGCCCGGCCAGGGCCGGCTGGTCGTCAACGCCCGCGAGGAGAGCCTGCAGCGCGTGCTGGCCATGGGCTGCTGGAGCGAGGTGCTGCGCTTCGGCGCACGCAAGGAGGAGCCGGGCGCCCTGCGTGCACGCGGCGAACCGCATGCCTTCGACGTGCTGCGCGGCAGCCTGAAGATCGCGCGCGTCGAATGGGGCCTGCTCGGCGAGCACAACCAGCTCAACGCGCTGGCGGCCATCGCCGCGGCCGAACACGTGGGCGTGTCACCTGCGGTCGCAGCACATGCGCTGGCGGAATTCCAGAACGTCAAGCGACGCATGGAAGTGCGCGGCACGGCGCGCGGCATCACCGTCTACGACGACTTTGCCCACCACCCCACGGCCATCCGTACCACGGTGGACGGCCTGCGCCGCAAGGTCGGCAAGACGGCCCGCATCCTGGCCGTCTTCGAGCCGCGCAGCAACACCATGAAACTGGGGACCATGAAGGCCCAGCTGCCCTGGAGCCTGGAAGACGCCGACCTGGCCTTCTGCCACAGCGGCGGGCTGGGCTGGGACGCGCGCGAGGCCCTGGCCCCCATGGATGCGCGCGCGCAGGTGGCCGACAGCATCGATGAGCTGGTAAGACTGGTGGTCACCGCGGCCCGCCCGGGCGACCACCTGCTGTGCATGAGCAACGGCGGCTTCGGTGGCGTGCACCAGAAGCTGCTCGACGCGCTAGCCTCATGACGCGCTCTGCGAGCGCATGACCTCGCCGCTATGCGGCCTTGATGACGAAATGACTCAAGTCATGCGGGCGTAGCCCGCGTCATCGATGCGCCAAAGGCGCGAGGTCATGCCCGCACAGCGGGCGTCATCCCCGCCGCGCCTTGACAGCATCCGACAGCACCTGCAAGGAGGTCAGGGAGTCATCCCAGCCCAGGCAGGCGTCGGTGATGCTCTTGCCGTACTCGAGCTTGCCCGCATCGTCCTTGCCCGGCGTGAACTTCTGCGCGCCGGCGTTGAGGTGGCTCTCGATCATCACGCCGAAAACGCTGCGCGAACCGCCGGCGATCTGGCCGCCGATGTCACGCGCCACCTCCAGCTGCTTTTCATGCTGCTTGCTACTGTTGGCGTGGCTGCAGTCCACCATCAGGGTAGCCGGCAACTTGGCCGCCTCCAGCTCCTTGCAGGACGCCGCCACGCTGGCCGCGTCGTAGTTCGGCGTCTTGCCGCCGCGCAGGATGACGTGGCAGTCCCTGTTGCCGTTGGTCTGCACGATGGCGACCTTGCCGTTCTTGTGCACCGACAGGAAGTGGTGGCCGCGCGCCGCCGCCTGGATGGCATCGGTGGCGATGCGGATATTGCCGTCGGTGCCGTTCTTGAAGCCGATCGGTGCGGACAGACCCGAGGCCAGCTCGCGGTGCACCTGGCTTTCGGTCGTGCGCGCGCCGATGGCGCCCCAGGAGATCAGGTCGCCGATGTACTGCGGCGAGATCACGTCCAGGAACTCGCTGCCGGCCGGCAGGCCCAGGCGGTTGATCTCGATCAGCAGCTGGCGCGCAATGCGCAGGCCCTCGTCGATGCGGTAGCTCTCGTCGAGGTAGGGGTCATTGATCAGGCCCTTCCAGCCCACGGTGGTGCGCGGCTTCTCGAAGTACACGCGCATCACGATCTCCAGCGTGTCCTTGTACTTCTCGCGCTCCGTCTTGAGCCGGCGGGCGTATTCCACGGCGGCGGCCGGGTCATGGATGGAACAGGGACCGATGATGACCAGCAGGCGGTCGTCCTTGCCGGCCATGATGTTGTGGATGGTGTGGCGCGTGTGGGAGATCAGGCTCTCCACAGGGGTGCCGCTGATGGGGAAAAAGCGGATGAGGTGTTCGGGCGGGGGCAACACGGTGATGTCCTTGATGCGTTGATCGTCGGTGCGGCTGGTCTTGTCACCGGGATGCGCATACCAGGCGTCGGCGCCGGTCGCGGGGGTTTGGGCAGTCATCGTGTCACTCCTAACGTTGGTTTTGAATGGGTGTATCGGGCAAAAAAAAACCGCCGGCGGGGCCGGCGGTTTTTGGAATTCGGGACGTTTCTACTGGGTACGTTCAGAACTCTCTCTCGCCGGCGGCGTGTGAGAACCAAAAATAGCCAAAAAAGTAGGAACGGGTCGAAACCATGGCATTCAATATAACACAGTCGCAATTCAAAAACGACAGTCCGTGTGAACGGCCTTGTACGGGAAACGCCGTGGAACTGGCTTTGCCAGGCCACTGGCGTTGCCCCCTGCAAGGGGGGTGGCGGAGCGACACGAAGTGCGCGCAGCCTGGGGGTGTTCCAGTTACGCCGTGCCCCCGACCGTCAGGCCGTCGATGCGCAGGGTGGGCTGGCCCACGCCGACCGGCACGCTCTGGCCTTCCTTGCCGCAGGTGCCCACGCCGCTGTCGAGCTTCATGTCGTTGCCGATCATGGTGACGCGGGTCAGAGCGTCGGGGCCATTGCCCACCAGGGTGGCGCCCTTGACCGGGTACTGGATCTTGCCCTTCTCGACCCAGTAGGCCTCACTGGCCGAGAACACGAACTTGCCCGAGGTGATGTCCACCTGGCCACCGCCGAAGTTGGGCGCGTACAGGCCGCGTTCGATGCTGGCCACGATCTCCTCGGGCGCCCTGTCACCACCCAGCATGTAGGTGTTGGTCATGCGCGGCATGGGAATGTGGGCGTAACTCTCACGCCGGCCATTGCCGGTGGGACCGGTCTTCATCAGGCGCGCGTTCAGGGAATCCTGGATGTAACCCTTGAGGATGCCATCCTCGATCAGCACATTGCGCTGGGTCGGGTTGCCTTCGTCGTCCACGTTGAGCGAACCACGGCGGTCGGCAATGGTGCCGTCGTCCAGCACGGTCACGCCCTTGGCCGCCACCCGCTGGCCGATGCGCCCGGCAAAGGCGCTGGAGCCCTTGCGGTTGAAGTCCCCCTCCAGGCCATGGCCGATGGCCTCGTGCAGCAGCACGCCGGGCCAGCCCGGGCCGAGCACCACGGTCATGTCGCCGGCCGGGGCGGGGCGCGAATCGAGGTTGGTCAGCGCCGCGTTGACCGCCTCGTTCACGTACTGATGGATCATGGCCTCGTCGAAATAGGCCAGGCCGAAACGGCCGCCCCCGCCCGAAGAACCCATCTCGCGCCGCCCACCCTGCTCGGCGATCACGGTCACGCTCAGGCGCACCAGGGGGCGCACATCGGCGGCCAGGGTGCCGTCGGCACGGGCCACCAGCACCACGTCGTATTCACCGGCCAGGCCGGCCATGACCTGCGCCACGCGCGGGTCCTTGGCGCGGGCCAGTTTCTCCACCTTTTCCAGCAGGGCCACCTTGGCCGTGCTGTCCAGGGTGGCGATGGGGTCCGTGCCCGGGTAGAGCGAGCGCGAACCGGCGATCTTCTGCGCCGCCGCTTTCACGCGCGCCGACTGGCCGGCGTTGGCGATGGTGCGCACGGTCCGGGCCGCGTCGAGCAGGGATGTCTCTGAAATGTCATCGGAGTAAGCGAAAGCGGTTTTCTCGCCGCTGACGGCGCGCACGCCCACGCCCTGGTCGATGGAAAAGGAACCGGTCTTGACGATGCCTTCCTCCAGGCTCCAGCCCTCGCTGCGTGTGTACTGGAAGTAAAGGTCGGCGTCGTCCACCTTGTGCGCGCGGATCTCGGACAGGGCGCGCAGCAGGTGCGACTCGTCCAGACCGAAGGGTGTCAGCAGGAGTTCGCGGGCGATCGCCAGACGCTCCAGGGTGGGTTCGCGTGAAATCATGGGCCCATTGTAGGACGGGCCCTTGTCCGTTGCTGCCCAGGGGCTAGGTTTGGTCTTCCAGCCAGCGCAGCAGGGCGGCATCGTCCAGATCGGCCAGACCTGCCGCGCTGGCCCGGGCAAAAACCCCGGCAACGCTGGCACCCAGCGGCCCGGCAAAACCCGCCGCCTGCCCTGCCGCCACGGCCAGGCGCGTGTCCTTCTCCAGCAGGGTCATGTGGGCGCGCGGCGCATCGTCGCCGGCGATGGCCCGGCGCATGCGGTCCGAGCCGATCCAGCTCTGGCCACTGGACTGCTCGATCACGTCCAGCGTGCGCCCCAGGTCCAGCCCCATGACGCGCGCCATGGCCAGCACCTCGGCGGCCCCCACCAGGTTGATGCCGGCGGCCAGGTTGTTGACCAGCTTGGTGCGCGCGCCGTCGCCCACCCGTTCGCTGATGCGGAAGATGCGCGAGGACAGCGCCGCCAGCAGGGCCCCGAAGCGGGCCACGAGTTCCTCCCGTCCGGCCAGCATCAGGCTCATGCTGCCCTCGCGCGCCCGGGCCGGGCCACCCGACATGGGCGCGTCCAGTACCTCGATGCCATGCCGGGCCAGGCGCCCGGCCAGGGTTTCGGTGTCTTGAGGGGCAATGGTCGGGCACAGCATCACCATGCTGCCCGGTGGCATGGCCCCGGCCAGGCCCCGAGGACCGAACAGCACCTGCTCGCACTGCGCGGCGTCGACCACGCAGACCATCACCGCCGCGCAGCCTTGCGCAGCCTGCGCCGGGCTGGCATGGGTCGTGGTGCCAGCGGAAAGCAGCGCCGCATGTTTCCGGGAATCGATGTCGTGCACCCGCACCGGCCAGCCCTGGGCCAGCAGACGCGCCGCCATGGCGCCGCCCATATTGCCGACGCCTACCACGGCCACGGGGTAGGGAGCCGGCAGCTGCGTCACTGAAATACCTCCGTACTGTGCACTGCGGTGCGAGCGCCTGCTGGCGGCCGGGCGGCGCTCATGACTGGATCAGGCGCTTGGACTTGGCGATGGACATCAGCATGCCCAGCCCCAGGCCCAGGGTCACCATGGCGGTGCCGCCATAGCTGATGAAAGGCAGGGGGACACCCACCACGGGCAGGATGCCGCTGACCATGCCCATGTTGACGAAGGCGTAGGTGAAGAAGATGGTGGTGATGGCGCCGGCCAGCAGGCGCGCGAACAGCGTGGGCGCCTCCAGCGCGATGGCCAGGCTGCGCAGCACCAGGAAGAGAAAAGCCCCCAGCAGGATCAGATTGCCCAGCAGGCCGAATTCCTCGGAGTAGGCGGCAAAGATGAAGTCGGTGGTGCGCTCGGGAATGAACTCCAGGTGGGTCTGTGTGCCCTGCATGAACCCCTTGCCCAGCACGCCGCCCGAGCCGATGGCGATCATGCCCTGGATGATGTGGAAGCCTTTGCCCAGCGGGTCGCGCCAGGGGTCGAGCAGGGTGCAGATGCGCTGCTGCTGGTAGTCGTGCAGCAAGGGCCAGCGCACCCCCGAAGCGCACAGATCGGATTCGAAGACGATCAGCAGCAGCACGGCGAGCAGCCCCAGCAACACCGGGGGCACGATCAGTTTCCAGCTCAGGCCGGCGAAGAAGATCACCGAGATACCGGCGGCCAGCACCAGCAAGGCGGTGCCCAGGTCCGGCTGCTTGACGATCAGGCCGATCGGCACCAGCAGCAGGATGCCGGCCACCAGGAAGTCCAGCGGCCGCAGCTGGCCCTCGCGCTTCTGGAACCACCAGGCCAGCATCAGCGGCACGGCGATCTTGAGAATCTCGCTGGGCTGGATCACCACGCCCACGTTGATCCAGCGTTTGGCGCCCTTCTTGGTGATGCCGAAGATCGCCACGGCGATCAGCAGGGTCACGCCCAGCACATACAGGGGCACGGCGAAACTCATGAGCCGCTGGGGCGGCACCTGGGCCACGACGAACATGATGGCGCCGGCGATCAGCATATTGCGGCCGTGGTCGATGAAACGCGTGCCGTGGTCGTAGCCCGAGGAATACATGGTCAGCAAGCCGACGCCGGCCAGCATGAAGACGACAAAAGCCAGAGGCCCGTCGAAACCCTGAAACCAGGGCAAAACACGCTGCAGCAAGGTGGGGCGTTCAAAGATGACCGGCATGGCGCGCATTATCCCGCCATTGAGGGGGAACGGACCGGAGGCCCCAGTACTGCGACCCGGAAGTAGAGAAACAAAATGCAAGCGATGGATTCGTGCGCAGGGCAAGGCGCAAACCACAGCCATGGCCGTAGCCATGGCGAGGATCTGCAACGCCGCCATGCGTGCGAAGGCGCGCTTTCATGTTTCGATACTACCGGGTCGCGGTACTAGACGATCAGGATCTCCACCACCGTGCGACCCGGCTCGCTGCTGACCTCCAGCACCACCCCGATGGCGGCGGCGCGTTCGCGCAGCGAGGCCAGGCCCTTGCGCTGCACCTGCTCAGGGGAAAAACCGCGGCCGTTGTCGATCACACGCAGCCGGGCGCCCCCATTGGGACAGGCGCGCAGCTCGATGCGCAGCTCGCTGGCCTGGGCGTGCTGCAGCACGTTGGACAGGGCCTCGAAGACCATGAACTGCAGCTGGCGCATGGCCTTGGCATCCAGGCGCGCCACCGGCGGCAGCAGGTCCACCTCCCAGGCCAGGGCGATGTCCGAGGCCTTGAAGCGCGGCTCGAGCCGGTAACGCAGATTGGCCAGCAGTGTGGTCAGATCCCCCGGGGGCAGGTTCATGGCGTCGATGGACAGCTTGAGCTGGTCCAGCGAATCACGCAGGGTCTGCAACAGATCCTCGTCGGTCGCCTTGCCCGACTGCAGCTGGCGGATGGCCGCGCTGATGTGCGAGCCCACGCCGTCGTGCATGTCGCGCAGGATGCGCGTGCGCTCGGCCGCGCGCTCCTGCTCGCGCGCCAGCTGTTCGAGTTGCCGGTAGCTGCTGGCCAGCGCCTGCTCCTTCTCCCGGACCTTGGCCGCCATGTTGTCCATCAGGTCACGCGCCTGGGTGCTGGCTTCGCGAAAGCGCGTGATCACGATGTATCCCAGCGCCAGTCCGAACAGCACCGAGGAATAGCGCATCCAGGAGATCTCGGCAAAGTTGCTGCCGGCACGGATCACGATCCAGTCGCGGAAACCCACCAGCACATTGAACACGCCGGCGGTAGCCACCAGCACGTGCTCGGTGGTCGGCTTGCGCACCGAGCCCCAGAAATAGACCGCGGCATAAGCGATGAAGAGAAAGGTGGCAAAGCCATACCAGCCGGTCAGGTACACGTCGTTATGCCGGGTATAGGCCAGCCAGGCGGCCGGTGCCGCCGTCAGCATCAAGGCCCACACTACGGCACGTACCCAGCGCATGGAAGCGTGCCGGTGCCAGCCCGCCACATAGTGGCAGAACAGGGCGGAGCCGCAGAACCAGCCGGCATAGGCCAGGGCCTGCAGCACGCCCCAGCCCGGCCAGGCCAGCGGCGGGTCGGTCAGGGCCGTGTCGGACAGGCGCAGCATCCAGCACATCTCGGCCACGCCGGCGCTCAGATACAAGCCCACGCGCCGAGGCTGCCCACCCGGCGCGGACTCGACCTGTGTCACCCAGAGCAGCAACGCAATGACGCCCACCATCAGGCTGAAGACAGACACCGCAATGGAACCATTGACCAGCCAGCGGTAGATCAGGTGGTAATGCTCGCGCACCTCGACCTCAGGGCCCACCAGCATGCTGGAGAGCCCGCCGCGCCGTCCGCCGTCCGCGTGCACGATGATGCGGAACAGGTTGTCGCTCTGCAGCAGCTGGGCCGGGATCAGCACGTACTGCGGGGCCTTGGCATAGTCTTCACGGTTGGAACGGTCCAGGTCACCGAAACGCGAGAGCAGCACGCCGTTGAGCCAGATTTCGGCGCGGTTGCCCAGGCGCGAGAAATACACCGCATAAGGCTCGGCCGGCAATTGGGACAGCAGCAGGGGGATTTCAAACACGGCGACCCCGGGCTGCCCACCGTGCTGGCGGTCCCAGTTATAGGGCAGGCTGGTTTCACGCTCCTCTATGTCACCGGCCACCACCGTGCTCACATGCGCGCGGCGCAACTCCAGCAGCTCGGCCTGTGCCAGCGGCGGCAGCCCCCCCATCAGCAGGAACAGCGCCAGCGCACGCAGCATCACCATGCCTCAAGCCCTGGACGGCAGGAGGCCCAGACGCGAAGCCTCGAAAACCGCCTCGTTCTTGGAATGCACGGACAGCTTGGAGTACAGGTTCTTGATATGGGTCTGCACCGTGTGCACGCTGACCGACTGCAGGCGCGCGATCTCGGCATAGGAGAAACCACGCGCGATCAACATCAGCACCTCGTGCTCTCGCGGCGACAGCAACGGGCCCTCGGCCGAGGGTTTGGGTGCCACCGGTTCCGGCGCGGCCGCAGCCTCGCCCGGACGCGCGCGGCTGGCATACTTGGCCAGCACCTTGCGCGCGATCATGGGCGAGATCGGCGAGGCCCCGTCCTTCATCTCCAGAATGGTCTGCGCGATGTCGTCCGGTGCGGAGTCCTTGTGGATATAACCCAGGGCGCCGGCTTCGATGCTGGCCAGCACATTGTCTTCGTCGCCAAAAAGGGAGATCACCAGCGGCTCGCAGCGCGGGTGCAGGCGCGTGGCGTGGCGTATGACCTCCAGCCCGCTTCCATCGGGCAGGCCCAGATCGGTCAGCAGCACGTCCACCATATTGGCATCGTTGTCCAGCCAGGCCCGCGCCTCGGCCACCGAGCCCACGGCCCCCACCAGCTGCAGACCCGCGCAACGCGAGACGCTGGCGGCGAAAAAATCCCGCATCTGCGTATCGTCTTCCACCACCAGTACACGCCACACTTGCATAGTTTGCCGATCTCTCCACTCTCAGTACGTACGTTCAGAGCATAGCCGCTGCCACACCCCCTGCCCACGGCGACACCTCCCATGAACATGGGAGGTGTCCTTCCCTTTACGATCTCTCGCGACATCTTCACAGCGCCCCATGCCCACCACCCACCTCCTCTACCTGCACGGTTTCCGCTCCTCGCCGCGCTCGACCAAGGCACTGCTGGTGCAAGAGCGCGTCGCACAGCAGCACCCGGGCGTCACACTCTGGTGTCCACAGCTGCCGCCCTCGCCGCGCGAGGCCATGGACATGGTGATGCGGGGCATCGCCGGCTGGCCGCGCGAGCGCATGGCGGTCATCGGCTCTTCCCTGGGCGGCTTTTACGCCAGCTGCGTGGCCGAGTTGACCGGCTGCCGTGCCGCCGTGCTCAACCCGGCCGTCTTCCCGGCGCGCGACCTGGCGCAATACATCGGCGAGCACGCCAGCTGGCACGATCCACAGGAAAAGTTCCATTTCCGGGCCGAATACGTGGACGAGTTGCGCGCCCTGGGCCAGGCAGCCATCAGCCGGCCCGAGCGTTATTACGCACTGATCGCCAAGGGCGACGAGGTGCTGGACTGGCGGGAAATGAGCGCCCACTACCCGGGCGCGCACGGGCGCCTGCTCGAAGGCAGCGACCACGCGATCAGCGAGTTTGCGGCTTATCTCGACGAGGTGCTGGCCTTCCTCGATCTGGGTGCCTGAGGGAACCAAGCGTTCGCGGTCGGCATGGGACAATCCAGGTTATGTTTGCATTGTTCGATGAAGCCGGCAAATTCCTCGCCGGGCGCATTCTGTCCGAGGCCGAGGCTTCGCTCCAGGTGGAGCTGGAATCCGGCAAGCGGATCAAGGTGAAAACCGCCAACGTCCTGCTCAAGTTCGAGAAACCCGCTCCCGCCGATCTGCTGGGCGCGGCCCAGGCCCTGAGCGAGTCCATCGAGCTGGACCTGGCCTGGGAGTTCGCCCCCGAAGACGATTTCAGTTTTACCGAGCTGGCCGCCGTCTACTTCCAGGACCCGCCCACGCTGCCGCAGCAGGCCGGCACCCTGCTGCGCCTGCACGAGGCGCCGCACTACTTCCGCCGCGCCGGCAAGGGCCGTTACAAGAAGGCCCCGGCCGAGATCATCCAGCAGGCCCTGGCCGCCATCGAGAAAAAGCGCCTGCTGCAGATCCGGATCACCGAGTGGGCACAGGCCCTGGGCCAGGGCCTGTGCCCGCAGCCCATCCGCGAGCAGCTCTACAAGATCCTGTTCAAACCCGACAAGAACGCCCCGGAATACAAGGCCGTGGTCGAGGCCTCGCGCGCCACCCACCTGGCGCCGCTGGACCTGCTGCAAAAAGCCGGCGCCATCGATTCGCCCTACCAGTTCCACTGGCGTCGTTTCCTGTTCGAGAACTTCCCCAAGGGTCATGGTTTCCCGGCGCTGAACGCGCCCGAGATCAAGGACGACCTGCCCGTGGCCACGGCACAGGCCTACTCCATCGACGATTCGGCCACCACCGAGATCGACGACGCGCTTTCGGTGCAGGGCCTGGGCACGGGCACGGTCACGGTCGGCATCCACATCGCCGCCCCGGGCCTGGCCGTGCAGCGCGGCGATGCGATCGACAACGTGAGCCGCGCGCGTCTGTCCACGGTCTACATGCCGGGCTACAAGCTCACCATGCTGCCCGACGAGGTGGTGCAGCGCTACACCCTGCAGGAAGGGCGCGCCTGCCCCGCCGTCTCGCTCTACGTGGCCTTCAAGGAGGACACGCTGGAACGGCTGGGCCACGAGACCAAGCTGGAGCGTGTGCCCATCGCGCACAACCTGCGGCATGACAAGCTGGACCACGTGGTGACGGCCGGGTGGCTGACGGACCCGGCTTTCGCCCATGCACAAGCTGAGCCCGCGCCGCTCACTCCGACCCTGCGCACCGAGCTGGCCTTCCTGTTCCGCCTGGCCCGGCACCTGAAAGCCCAGCGTGAAGTCGTGCGCGGCAAACCCGAGACCTTCAACCGGCCCGACTACACCTTCAAGCTCGTGGGCAACGACGGCGCCGAACCGGCCGGCAACGAAGAGGTTCGGATCGGCACGCGCAGCCGCGGCGCCCCGCTGGACCTGATGGTGGCCGAAGCCATGATCCTGGCCAACAGCAGCTGGGGCCAATGGCTGGCCGAACTCGGCGTGCCGGGCATCTACCGCAGCCAGGCCAGCCTGGCGCCGGGTGTGAAAGTGCGCATGGGCACCAAGGCCCTGCCGCACGCGGGCATCGGCGTGAAAAGTTACGCCTGGAGCACCTCGCCCCTGCGCCGTTACACCGACCTCGTGAACCAGTGGCAGATCATCGCCTGCGCACGCCATGGCCGCACGGCCGCGCTGGCGGCCCCCTTCAAACCCAAGGATGCCGAGCTCTTTGCCATCATCTCGGGTTTCGATGCCGCCTACAGCGAGTACAACGGCTACCAGGCCACCATCGAACGCTACTGGACGCTCAAATACCTGCAGCAGCGGGGCATCACGGAACTCGAAGCCACGGTGTTCAAGGACAACCTGGCACGCGCCGACAGCCTGCCCCTGGTGCTGCCGGTGCTGGGTGCCCAGGGCCTGCCGCGCGGCGCGCGCGTGCGCGTGAAGCTGGGCGCCATCGACGAGGTGGCGCTGGACGTCAGCGGCACGGTGCTGGAGCGGCTCGATGCCGACGCAGCGCCCGTGGAAGAAGACGATGCGGACGATGGCGAAGCCCTGGCCGCCGGCCCCATTGCCATCGCGGTCGACGTCAACGAACCTGCCGAGGCGGCGGGCGGAGATAATTAGGGCCTGCTCACACTGATTTCTCAAGATGCGTTGCGGATCAAAAAAATCATGCGGTAGGCGCGTGGACGCCGCCGGGGTCGCCCCCCGGCCACAGTCCGCGCAGCACCCCGCATGGCTTTTTTGGCCGCAACCCGTAGGGAACGGCGTTAAAACAAGGCCACTCGTTGTTGCACTCCTCGCCCGGGCGGTCAGCCTGGGCGTCGTCGCGCGCCTAGATGGGCGCTGTTTCAACCCCGTTCGCATTTGAGAAATCAGTGTGAGCAGGCCCTTAACCTCGTGAAACTGCGCAGGTTCAGCCCCCTCGAATACGCCCTCGGCATCTCGGTTGCCGTGCATGCGGTGCTGCTGACCGTGCGTTTCGTCGATCCCGAGGCGATCGAGCGTGCCTTCCGCGACACACCACTGGAAGTCATCCTGGTCAATGCGCGCGGCGCCAGCCGCCCGGACAAGGCCCGGGCCATCGCTCAGGCCAGCCTGGCCGGCGGCGGCGAAGCCGAACGTGGCCGCGCCACCAGCCCCCTGCCCTCGACCCAGATCTCCGACAGCGGCGACACGCTGGAAGAAGAATCCCGCAAGAGGGTGCAACAGTTGCAGAAGCAGCAGACCATGCTGCTGGCCCAGGTGCGTCAGCAGCTCGCCGCCCTGCCCCTGCCCGACCCCAAACAGGCCAGGCTCAGTCCCGATCAGGCTGCGCAGGAAGAAAAGCGCCGCCTGCTGCTCAGGCAGCTGGCCGAGATCGAGCGCCGCATCAAGCAGGACAGCCAGAAGCCGCGCAAGCGCTACATCGGCCCCTCCACGCGCGAGGAGGCCTATGCCATCTACTACGACCGCCTGCGCCGCGCCATCGAGGACAAGGGCACGGAAAACTTCCCCGCCTCGGGCGGCAGAAAACTCTATGGTGAACTGACCATGGTGGTGACCGTGGACCGCCAGGGCCTGGTGGTCTCCACCGAAATCGCCGAGAGCTCGGGCAACCGTGTGCTGGACCGCCGCGCCGAGGCCATCGCCCGCGCCGCAGCGCCCTTCGGCCGCTTCACCCGGAGCATGCGCAAGGAGGCCGACCAGATCGTGGTGGTTTCGCGTTTCAAGTTCTCGCGCAACGAAACCCTGGAAACGCGCATCAGCGCGCCCTGACGACATGAAAGCCCTGCTGCGCTGGTTCGCCCTGCTGCTGCTTGCCCTGCTGGCGCTGCAACTCTTTTTCGTCGCGCGCATCGCGCTCATGGCGGTGACCCATCCGCAGTCCACCACCTTCGAGCGCTCCGAAGCCTGGCGTCTCCTGCAGGAGAAGGACCCGTTGCGCTGGCGTCAGCAGTGGGTCGATTACGACCAGATTTCCGATCACCTCAAACGCGCCGTCATCGCCTCGGAAGACGACAGCTTCGCCTGGCATGAGGGCGTGGACTGGGACGCCATGGAAAAAGCCTGGCAGAAGAACCTGGCCGCCGAGGAGCGGGTCACCAAGCTGGCGGCCAACGGCGCGCGTGCCGTGCGCCCGCCCAAGATCGTCGGCGGCTCCACCATCACCCAGCAGTTGGCCAAGAACCTCCTGCTCTCGGGGGAGCGCACCCTGCTGCGCAAGGGCCAGGAGTTCGTGCTGGCTTTCCTGCTGGAAAAGGTTCTGGGCAAACAACGCATCCTGGAGCTTTACCTCAACCACGTCGAGTGGGGCGAGGGCGTCTTCGGTGCCGAGGCCGCCGCCCAGCACTATTACCGCAAGCCGGCGGCGCGCCTCACGGCCGGCGAGGCCGCGCGCCTGGCCGTCATGCTGCCGCGTCCCCGCTACTACGAGAAGCTGCCCCACTCCTCCTACCTGGCCGATCGCGCCGGTGTCATCAGCGGTCGCCTCTGGCGCGCCGAGCTGCCGTGAGAATCATCGGCATCGACCCCGGCCTGCGCACCACCGGTTTCGGCGTGATCGATGCCGCCGGCCACCAGCTGTCCTACGTGGCCAGCGGCACCATCAGCACCCTGCACCTGGCCCAGGGGGCGCTGCCGGCGCGACTGAAAGTGCTGTTCGATGGCATCCACGAGGTGGTGGCGCGCTACCAGCCGCAATCGGCCGCGGTGGAAATCGTCTTCGTCAACGTGAACCCGCAGTCCACCCTGCTGCTGGGCCAGGCGCGCGGCGCCTGCGTCACGGCACTGGTCACCGCCGACCTGCCGGTGGCCGAGTACACGGCGCTGCAGATGAAGCAGGCCGTGGTGGGCCATGGCCGTGCGCAAAAGGCCCAGGTGCAGGAGATGGTCAGGCGCCTGCTCAAGCTGCCCGGCCTGCCGGGGCCGGACGCGGCCGACGCCCTGGGCATCGCCATCACGCAGGCCCATGCCGGCGCCGCGCTGGCGCAGATCGCCAAGGCTGCGGGCCCTCCACGCAAGGCCGGCGGCAGCTACCGTGACGGACGCAGCCGCTGAAACAGCCACGTCTCAGACTTCGACGGCCGCCCGGTAATCCTGCGCAGGCACCGTCTTCCAGGGACGGACCAGGCTGCTGAGCAGCAGCGCGCCCAGGCCGATGAGGACGACCTCCAGCCAGGCCAGCAGCCAGCCGCCGTCATAGGCGCCGAACAGGCTGGCACGCAAGGCCCTGATAACCCAGGTGAAGGGCAGCCAGTCGTGCACGGCCTGGAAGAAATCGGCCGTCAATTCAATCGGCATCACACCGCCACCGGCCGCCAGTTGCAGGGTCAGCAGAAGAATGACGATGAGCTTGCCCACTTCACCAAAAGCGCGCAGGAGCAGCAGCACCAGAGCCAGAAAGGCCTGGCCGGCCGCCAGCATGATCAGGCTGAAGCTGAAGGGATCGGACACCACCACCCCCAGACCGAAACACAGCACCAGCACGGTCAGCAGGGTCTGCAGAAGCACCAGCAGGGCCGGCACGGCGTAACGCCCCAGGCTCTTGGCCAGCGCCGGAGCCTGGGCGTGTTCCTCGCTGAGCCTCTGCATATTAAAAAGGTAGACCGACATCACCGCCCCCAGCCACAGGGCCATGGCGATCATATTGGGGGCAAAGGCGCTGCCGTTGTTGGGCACGGGGGCCAGCACCTCCAGCACCGGCTCCACCGAGTCGGCCAGGCCCCGCGCGCTGCCGTCGAGCTTGCCCAAGCTGGCCGGCAGGGCCGATTCGACCAGCTCGATGCCGCTGCGCAGCTTGTGCGCAGCACGCACCAGCTCGTCACCGCTGCGCGTGAAGGTCTCCAGCCGGGCGTCTTCCGGCAGTTGCACGGCCAGTGCGCGCAGATTGTCGGCCAGCAGGCCCATGCCTTCGGTCAGGCGGGCCGTGCCTTCCTCGATCCGGGTGGCGCCACGCGCCATCCGCGCGTTGGCGTTCAGTGCCACACCCAGGCCTTCGCTGAGCTGCTTGCCACCCCCCGCCAGTTCCCCTGCACTCTGCGCGATCTTTTCGCCCACGAAGGGCAGGCCGGCCGTTTCTTCCTGCAGTTGCGTGGCGCCGGCTGTCAGGCGGCCCGCGCCGAGTTGCAGCTGCTCCAGCCCGGCGCCCATTTCGCGCTGGCGTTGCGCCAGGCGCTGCGTCCCGTTGCGCAGGGCCTTGAGTTCCGCCTCGCCGGGCAGGCGCGGCTCCATGCTGCGTGTGCTGGCCCCCACCTGTCGGAGGCCCGCCGCCAGCTGGGCCGCCAGGCCGTTGTAGCGCACCATGCCCTCGCCATAGGTCCTGGCCCCGGTACGCAGCTGGGCCATGCCGGCGCGCAGCATGTCCAGGCTCTTGCCCGAGCCGTCGGCCGAAAGCAGCACCTGTTCCCAGCGTTTTTCATTCAGGGCCTCATTGACCTGGTGGCCAAGTTCGGCGGCGAAGCGCCGTGCGATACCCGCCGCCGCGTAGTTGTTGCCCTCGGACAGCACCACCACCACCTTGCCGCCACCGGGCAGCGTGCCGGGCAGCGCGCTGGCGCTGAAGTCCGGCGGGATGATGACGGCAAACGCCAGGCGGCCCAGCCGCACGCCCTGGCGCGCACCATCGGCGTTGTCCATGGCACGAAAACCGAACTCCCCCGAGCGCATCAGCTCCTGCGCGAGTTCGGCCCCGACATTGCTGGTGCGCCCCTGATGCACCGAGCCCTGGTCGAGGTTGACGATCCCCACCGGCAGGGTGCTGGTCTTGGCATTCGGATCCCACACGCTGGACAGGTAGATCAGCGCATACGCCGCCGGCACCAGGGCGATGGCCAGCGCGGCCAGGACCAGTCGCGGAAAACGCCGGAACAAGGCCAGATCGGTGGCCATGACGCGCCAGCTCGACCGGACCAGCTGATGAAGATGCTGTCCTGGGCTCATGGCGTCGATTGTGCGGGTTTCGCCCGGGCGCACAAGCGAGCCAGACCCGTCTTTACCTCGGCTTCACCTGTGCGAAAAAAGCCCCCATCGTCTCGTTGGCCGAGAGCGCCCGCGAGGCCGGCTCCCCGCGCGTCTTCACGGCCCCTGGCCAGGAATGGCCGCCGCTGTCCGTCACGCAGAGCTGCACCTGCGCACCTGCGCGGCAGGGCGCGTAGACCTCGCACCAGGCACCGGCCCGGTCCAGCACGCGCTGCGGCGTAGGCTGGCAGCCATTGAACGCCACCCAGCGCGCCGCGGTGGCCGGCACCGAGCGGTAGTCCGTCGCCAGCGCCTTGTCCACCGATTGCGGGCCGGCGCCGCCCTCGTAGAGCACGTGCCCGTCATTGCGCGCGTGGATGTGCAGCACCGAGACCGGCTGCGCCGGCGCGCAGTTGCGCGTGTTGTCGGTCCCGGCCACGGCCGCAACGGCGCGGACCACGTCGGGCATCTCGCAGGCCAGGCGGTAGGCCATCATGGCGCCGTTGGACATGCCGGTCGCGTAGACGCGCTGGCGGTCGATGTTGAGCTGGCGCATGACGCGCTCGATCACGACACGGATGAAACCGACATCGTCCACCACCTCGTCGCGCGCCGCGCCGCAGCAGTCCCCGGCATTCCAGGTTGCGAACATGCCATTGCGAAAGCGGCTGATGCCGTTGGGGAAGACCAGCACCTGGCCTTCGCGCGCCGCATGGCTGAGCTGGCCATAGTTCTCGTCCCTGGCCATGTAGTCCATGCTGCCGCCCCCGCCATGCAGCGAGACCAGCAGGGGCGCCGGGGTGTCGCTGCGGTAGCCGGGCGGCACGTGCACACGGTACAGGCGCGTGCGCCCCCCGTGCGACAGGCTGTAGCGGTAGTCGCCGGGCGCGGTGATCACGGCATCCGGCGTCGATGACGCCTGGGCCTCACCCGCGGCGCGCGCTTGCCGGCGCTCATGGAAACGCTCGCGCAGCCCCCCGTCCTGGGCGGAAAGAACGCCAGACGCCAGCAGGAGGCACGCGAAAATCGGCAGAAAACGGGGTTTCATGGCAATCCTTCACGGCCCAAGGCGCCGCCAGCTTGTCACAAATCGTCACGCAGGCTAAATTGTGGTCATCGCAAAGCGTACAGCACCCAGGACGGTCGCATGCTGAAATTCTTCAAGTCCGCTCCCAAGCCCCCGGCCACACCGGCCCGGGCGGTCGCGGCCGCCAAGCCCCGGCCAGCAGCACCCACCCCTTCGCCGGCACGCGCGGGCACCCCGCCCGTGCCACCGCCCCTGCCTGAAGTGAGCGAGGGCAACCAGGAATCCGACTGGGCCATGTGGGAGGACTCGGTGGCTTTCCAGGACAGCCAGATGCCCTCCGCCTTCAACGAGCTCGATGCCGTCAAGACACGCGACGAGACACCGAAGAAGAGTGGGGTGCCCGATCCCTTTGCCGCAGTCCGCAAACGCGGCTCCTGACGGCCGGCCTCAGGCGATGCGCTGCAGGATCAGGACGGCGAAGAAGCCGAAGGCGGCGATCAGTGTCCACTTCAGCGTGACCAGACCCCAGCGTTTGTAACGCGCCTGACCGGTGCCGGCGTAGAAGGCGAAGCAGACAGCGGCGCCGATCAGCGTGAGGAAGATGAGCCAGCGAAACAGCAGCATGTGCCTACCTCCCGCGGGCAACTCGCCGCCGGGCCGCCCCAAGGCGAGTTAGCCCCCTTGGGGGGCAGCGACCCGTGCAACAGCGGAGCGTGGGGGCCATATCACCAGGCGCGCGCTGGTTGTGCGAAACCCTTGGGCGCGAGCTTCTCGTTGTCGAAAGTCACGGTTTCCCAGGCATCAGTGCGCTGCAGCAGTTCGCGCAGCAGCTTGTTGTTGAGCGCGTGGCCCGAACGGAAGGCGCTGTAGGCCGCCAGCAGGGGCTTGCCCAGGATGTAGAGATCGCCCATGGCGTCGAGGATCTTGTGCTTGACGAACTCGTCGTCGTAGCGCAGGCCACCGGCATTGAGCACCTTGTAGTCGTCCATCACGATGGCGTTGTCCAGACCGCCACCCAGGGCCAGGCCGTTGGCGCGCATCATCTCCACGTCCTTGGTGAAACCGAAGGTGCGCGCACGCGCGATATCACGCGAGTAGTTGTGCACACTCATGTCGAACTCGACCCGCTGACCGGTCGAGTCCACGGCCGGGTGGTCGAAGTCGATCTCGAAGCTGAGCTTGTAGCCGTGGTAAGGGTCCAGGCGCGCCCACTTCTGATTGAGGCCCTGGCCCTCGCGGATCTCGATGGGTCTGGTGACACGGATGAAACGGCGCGGCGCGTTCTGCAGCGCGATGCCGGCGCTCTGCAGCAGGAAGACGAAGGAGGCGGCCGAGCCATCGAGGATGGGCACTTCCTCGGCCGTGATGTCCACGTAGAGGTTGTCCAGCCCCAGACCGGCGCAGGCCGACATCAGGTGCTCCACGGTGTGCACCTTGGCGCTGCCGTTGGACAGGGTGGAGGCCAGGCGCGTGTCGCTGACCGCCAGGGCCGACATCGGGATGTCCACCGGCTGCGGCAGGTCCACGCGCCGGAACACGATGCCGGTGTCGACCTGCGCCGGGCGCAGCGTGATTTCCACGCGCTGGCCACTGTGCAGGCCCACGCCCACGGCACGGGTCAGGGACTTGAGGGTGCGTTGCTGCAGCATGGCCGCGATTCTACTTTCTCAGCCATGCCATGAAGGCCGGTGCGGGCATGGGGCGGCTGAGGTGATATCCCTGCACCTCGTCACAGCCCAGCACGCGCAGACGCTCCAGGATGGCGGCGTTTTCGACCCCCTCGGCCACCACACTCAGGCCCAGGTTGTGGGCGAGATCGATGGTGGAGCGCACGATGATGGCGTCGCCCTCGTCGCTCTCCATGCCCATCACGAAGGACTTGTCGATCTTGAGCTCGTCCACCGGCAGGCGCTTGAGGTAGGCCAGGGAGGAATAGCCTGTGCCAAAGTCGTCGATAGACAATTTGAATCCCTGCTCGGACAGGCGGTTGAGCATGGCTTCGGCGCGCTGCGGGTCGTCCATGATGGCGCTTTCGGTGATCTCGAGGCAGAAGGCGGCGGCCGGCACACCGTGCGCCTCCAGCATGCGGCCCAGGCGCGCACTGAGTTCCAGGTCCAGCAGGTCACGCGTGGACAGGTTGACCGAAACGCGCAGGCCCGCGGCCTGCGGCGTGGCCAGCAGGCGCGCGGTCTCGTCGAACATCCAGAGCGTGAGCTGGCGGATGTAGCCGGTCTGTTCGGCAAAGGGTATGAACTGCATGGGCGGCACCAGGCCGCGCTGCGGGTGCTCCCAGCGCACCAGGGCCTCGGCCGCGTGCGTGTGGCCGTCGGCCAGGCTCACCTTGGGCTGCAGGAAGAGACGCAGCTCGCCCTGGTCCACCGCGCGGCGCAGCTCGGTCAGCAGGGAGAAGGTCTGCGTGCTGGCGGAATCGAAAACCGGGTCGTAGCGCAGCGGCCCTTCGAGCTTGCGCTTGGCCACGTACATGGCGATCTCGGAACGGCTCAGCAGCGTATCGACATCCTGCGCGTCGGCGGGCCAGCAGGCGATGCCGATGCCCGCGCTCAGGTCCACGGTCTGCTCGGCGATGGCCAGCGGCGCTTCCAGGCTGCGCGCCACGGCGGCGGCCATGGCGAGCGCCTGCGCCGGGCTGCCCGGCTCCAGCAGCAGGGCGAACTCGTTGCCGCCCAGACGCGCCACCAAGCCTGAGGCCTCGCCCAGCACATCGGCCAGCTTGCCCGCCACGGTCTTGAGCAGCTGGTCGCCGAAGGCATAACCGAGCACGTCGTTGACGTGCTTGAAACGGTCCAGGTCCAGGGTGATGATGGCCAGCTCCGCACCCTCTGCGCTGCGGACGATGGACTGCTGCACCGAGTCGCGGAAGTTCTCCCGGTTGGGCAGACCGGTCAAGCGGTCCCAGTAGGCCAGGTGCCGGATCTCGGCCTGCTGCGCGGCGATGTCCAGGCGCATGCGGTCGAAAGAACGCGCCAGGTTGCCGATCTCGTCCTGGCGCTCGACGTCTTCGAGTGGCACGCTGTAGTCGCCGCGTGAAAGCCGCTGCGTGGCCACCAGCAGGGAGCGCAGCGGCGTGGCCAGGCGACGCGCCATCAGGCCGCTGCCCAGGGCCACCAGCAACACACCGCCCACGGTGATGACAGCCAGCAGGATCTGCAGATGGCGGTAGGGCGCCACCAC
>JAGWTL010000278.1 GCA_028869035.1 Burkholderiales bacterium
TTTATGGCTGATGCCGACTCTTTTCGTTCAGCGCGCGCAGCGCACGCATCTTCTCGGCGATTTTGATCTCCAGGCCGCGCTCCACGGGTCGGTAGAAACCCGGTTCGGGCATGCCTTCGGGCAGATAGTTCTCGCCGGCGGCAAAGCCGCCTTCCTCGTCATGCGCATAGCGGTAGCCTTTGCCGTAGTCCAGCTCCTTCATGAGCTTGGTCGGTGCATTACGCAGGTGCATGGGCACCGGGCGGGTGCCGTCCTTCTTGATGTAGGCTTTGGCTTCGTTGTAAGCCTTGTAGACGGCATTGCTTTTGGGCGCGATGGCCAGGTAGATCACGCACTCGGCCAGGGCCAGTTCACCCTCGGGTGAGCCCAGGCGCTCGTAGACCTCAGCCGCGTCCAGGGCCAGGCGCAGCGCGCGTGGATCGGCCAGGCCGATGTCTTCACTGGCCATGCGGACCAGGCGGCGCGCCATGTAGCGCGGGTCCGCGCCGCCGTCGAGCATGCGCACGAACCAGTAGAGCGAGGCATCGGGATCCGAGCCGCGCACCGACTTGTGCAAGGCGCTGATGGTGTCGTAGAACTGTTCGCCGCCCTTGTCGTAGCGACGCATGCGCTCGCCCAGTACCTTGAGCAGCCACGCGTCGCTGATCTCGGCCTGTTTCTGCTGTGCTGCCGCCACGGCCAGCGTTTCCAACGTGTTGAGCAGGCGTCGCGCGTCGCCGTCTGCATAGGCAATCAATCGGTCGCGCGCCGCGTCTTCCAAGGGCGGCACGGCGTCGATTTCGCGGGCCCGCTGCACGATCTGCTTGAGGTCGTCCTCGGTCAGCGACTGCAGCACATAGACCGCCGCGCGTGAGAGCAGGGCGGAATTGACTTCGAAAGAGGGGTTCTCGGTGGTCGCGCCGATGAAGGTGAAAAGCCCACTCTCCACATGTGGCAGGAAGGCGTCCTGCTGGCTTTTGTTGAAGCGGTGCACCTCGTCGACGAAGACGATGGTGCGCTTGCCTTGGCCCAGTGCCACCTGCGCCAGCTCCACGGCCTCGCGGATGTCCTTCACACCGCCCAGCACTGCGCTGATGCTGATGAACTGCGCGCCAAAGGCATCGGCCATGAGCCGGGCGATGGTGGTCTTGCCCGTGCCCGGCGGCCCCCAGAGGATGCAGCTGTGCGGCTGGCCCGATTCGAAGGCGATGCGCAGCGGCATGCCTTCGCCCAGCAGCTGCTGCTGGCCGATCACCTCGCCCAGGGTTTTGGGGCGAAGGCGTTCGGGCAGGGGTTGATGCGGCTGGGCTGCTGTTGACATGCGGGGATTCTAGGGCTTCGTTTCTTCTTCGCTCTGCGCCCGGGCGGTCGTTGCTTTGCCGGGATGTGCCCCCGGCAGGGCAGTAACTTTCTTTTGCTTCGCCAAAAGAAAGTCACCAAAGAAAAGGCGAGCCGAAGTCAGGGCCCCTGCGGGGTACCTTGCGCTGCTCGCATCGGGCGGGGTCGGGCTAAACTCGCTGCGCTCAAACAACGCCCGCCCTGATCCGCCCGCTGCTGCGCTGCTCAGCCCTGCCACACGGCACGGGGAGCCAGACAGCCGGGAACCGACAGCCAGAACCCAACAAGGACGCGCCATGGCGCGTCCTTGTTTTTTGGTTTTGGTATTCGGTTTCCACCGCCGTCATGAGGAGGCGAGTAGCGCAGGGAGCGGCGGATCAAGAAGCGCAGATGTTTGAGCGCAGCGAGTTTCTGCGCTTCCCGCCGGTCCCGAGCAACGCAGCGTGCCCGTAGCGCAGCGGAGGGACGACGAATCCGGCTCGCCTTTCTTTTGGGTACTTTGCTTTGGCGAAGCAAAGAAAAGTACCTCGCCCGCCGGGGCGAGACCCGGCTTGCCTCGCTTGCAAGCCAGCCCAACCCGAGGCAAACCCTAGGTCACAGAAGCAAGCCAAAGCCTACACTGGACCGCATCAAATCCAGGAGACATCACCATGCGCAAGATCTTTGCCTCGAACCGCCGCCATCTGCTCGCCGCCGCAACGCTGCTCGCGCTGACACCAGCCGTCTGGGCCCAGGATGCCTGGCCGAGCAAGCCGGTGAAGATCGTCGTGCCCTTTGCGCCGGGCGGCACCACCGACATCCTGGCGCGCGCCATGGCGCCGGAGCTGACCAAGGCCTTTGGCCAGCCCTTCGTGGTGGACAACCGCGGCGGTGCCGGCGGCAATGTCGGCGCGGACATCGTGGCCAAGTCGCCGGCGGACGGTTACACCCTGCTGATGGGCACGGTGGGCACGCACGGGATCAACAAGGCGCTGTATGCCAAGCTGCCCTACGAGCCGCAGAAGGACTTTGCGCCCATCACCCTGGTGGCCGGCGTGCCCAATGTGATGGTGATGAACGCCGACAGGGCCCGGGCGCTGAACATCAACAGCGTGGCCGACTTCATCAAGTACGCCCGCGCCAACCCCGGCAAGCTCAACATGGCCTCCAGCGGCAACGGCACGTCCATCCACCTGGCCGGTGAACTGTTCAAGTCCATGACCGGCATCTTCATGACGCACATCCCCTACCGCGGCTCCGGTCCGGCGCTGATGGACATGGTGGGCGGCAATATGGATGTCATGTTCGACAACCTGCCGTCTTCCATGCCCCTCATCAAGTCGGGCAAGCTCAAGGCCTTTGCCGTGACCAGCAGCCAGCGCTCTACGGCTCTGCCGGACATCCCGACGGTGGAGGAGGCGGGCAAGCTCAAGGGCTTCGAGGCGAGCAGCTGGTTTGGCCTGCTGGCGCCGGCCGGCACCCCGCCCGACATCGTCAACCGCATCCAGCAGGAGGTGGCCAAGTCGCTGGGCACGCAGGCCATCAAGGAAAAGCTGCAGGCCCAGGGGGCCATCCCCGGCGGCATGTCACCCCAGGAGTTCACCCGCTTCATCGACGCCGAGCACAAGAAGTGGGCAGCCGTCGTGAAAGCCTCCGGCGCGAAGGTGGACTAACCCCCAGGCTGCGCGCCACGTTGTGGCGCTACGCCACCCCCCTTTCAGGGGGCAACGCCAGTGGCCCGGCGAAGCCGGTTCCACGGCGTTCCGCGACGGGGCTTTTTTTAGGTGGGACGCATCAGCGTTGATGTGGCACCTGGCTATACACCCCAGACGATTTCCTTGTCGGCTTTCTGGCAGCGGCGCAGCATCTCGATGAAGGGGGCGGCGCGCTGGCGCAACGAGACGTCCTCGGCCTTCGGAGGCTCTTCGCCGGGTGCCACGGCGGCTTCCCGCGCAGCTTGCTGCCGGGCCTCTTCCTGGGTGATGGCGGCTTCCAAGGCGGCGATGGCCCCCCCCATGTCCTGCGGCTGCAGGATGCCCTGTTTCTCGTCCAGCGGCTTGCCGATGATCTGCAGCAGGCGCCGGCCATTGGGCTCGAGCATGATGAGGTCGGCGGCGGCGCGGGACTTGAACTTGTAGAGCATGGGGCTGGGCTTTCTCCCTCTCCCTGCGGGAGAGGGTTGGGGTGAGGGCTGTGAGGGTAGCATGCAGGGCATGGAGACACAACAAGACCGACGCAAGCCCTCAGGCCCGCTGACCGGGCTCAAGGTCGTCGAACTGGGTCAGCTGATCGCCGGCCCCTTCGCCGCCAAGACCCTGGCCGATTTCGGCGCCGAGGTGATCAAGATCGAACCGCCGGGCGCCGGTGATCCGCTGCGCAAGTGGCGTTTGCTCAAGGACGGTACCTCGGTCTGGTGGCAGGTGCAGTCGCGCAACAAGCGTTCGCTGGCCCTGGACCTCAAACAGCCCGAGGCGCAGGACATCGTGCGCAAGCTGGCCGCCGAGGCCGACGTGCTGATCGAGAATTTCCGTCCCGGCGCGATGGAGGGTTGGGGCCTGGGGCCCGAGGCGCTGCAGACGCTGAACCCGGGGCTCATCATGTTGCGCATCAGCGGCTACGGCCAGACCGGGCCCTACCGCGACCGGCCCGGTTTCGGCGTGGTGGCCGAGGCCATGGGCGGCCTGCGCCACCTGACGGCCGAGCCCGGGCGCGTGCCGGTGCGCGTGGGCGTGTCCATCGGCGACACGCTGGCCTCGCTGCACGGCGTCATCGGCGTCCTGCTGGCGCTGCAGCACCGCCACGCCACGGTGAGTCAGGCAGCGCCGAAGGGGCGCGGCCAGGTGATCGACGTGGCCCTGTACGAGGCGGTGTTCAACTGCATGGAAAGCCTGCTGCCCGAGTACAGCGCTTTTGGCGCGGTGCGCGGGCCGGCCGGCAGCGCCATGCCGGGCATCGCGCCCACCAACGCCTACCGTTG
>JAGWTL010000279.1 GCA_028869035.1 Burkholderiales bacterium
CCCCCTACCTCGGGCCAGATCCTCTACCAGGGCGAAGACATCACGCACCGCGCCGCCGCCGAAGTGGCGCGCTCGGGCATGGTGCGCTCCTTCCAGATATCG
This sequence comes from Burkholderiales bacterium, assembly GCA_028869035.1. GTDB lineage: Bacteria > Pseudomonadota > Gammaproteobacteria > Burkholderiales > Burkholderiaceae_C > Hylemonella. The sequence continues at coordinate 103 of JAGWTL010000279.1, forward strand.
GCGGTGTTCCCGCACCTCACCGTGCTGGAAAACGTGCGCGTGGGCCTGCAGCGCAAATTGGGCACCAGCTTCCATTTCTGGAAGCCCGAGTCCACGCTCTACGCGCTGAACGACCAGGCCATGACCCTGCTGGAATCGGTCGACCTCGGCAGCTTTGCCGGCACGAAGACGGTAGAGCTGCCCTACGGCCGCAAGCGTGCACTGGAGATCGCCACCACGCTGGCGCTGGACCCCGAGCTCATGCTGCTGGACGAGCCCACCCAGGGGATGGGCCACGAAGACGTGGGCCGCGTGGTCGATCTCATCCGCAAGGTCGCGGCCAACCGCACCGTGCTCATGGTGGAACACAATATGAACGTGGTCGCCGACCTGAGCGACACCATCACCGTGCTGGCCCGCGGCGCCGTGCTGGCCGAAGGGCCCTACGAGCAGGTCTCGAAAGACCCGCGCGTGCTCGAAGCCTATGTCGGCTCCTCCGAAGAGGAATCCGCATGAGCAAGGTTCTGTTGAAGATCGAGAACCTGCACGCCTGGTACGGCGAATCGCACATTCTGCACGGCGTGAACTTCGAGGTGCGCGAAGGCGAGCTAGTCACCTTGCTGGGCCGCAACGGCGCCGGCCGCACCACCACGCTCAAGGCCATCCTGGGCCTGACTGGCAAGCGCACCGGCACCATCGAGGTCATGGGCCGGGAGACCGTGCACCTGTCCACCAACCGCATCGCCCGCCTGGGCCTGGGCTACTGCCCCGAAGAGCGCGGCATCTTCTCCACACTCTCCTGCGAAGAAAACCTGCTGCTGCCGCCCAAGGTGGGCGAGGGCGGCATGTCGCTGGACGAGATCTACGAAATGTTCCCCAACCTCAAGGAGCGCCGCCACAGCCCTGGCACGCGCCTGTCGGGCGGCGAGCAGCAGATGCTGGCCATGGCGCGCATCCTGCGTTCGGGTGCCCAGGTGCTGCTGCTCGACGAGATCACCGAGGGTCTGGCCCCGGTCATCGTGCAGACGCTGGGCCGCGTGATCCGCGCGCTCAAGGCCAAAGGCCTGACCATCATCCTGGTCGAGCAGAACTTCCGCTTCGCTGCGCCGCTGGCCGACCGCCACTACGTGATGGAGCACGGCCAGATCGTGGCCACAGTGAACAAGGCCGCATTGAGCGAGAAGGCAGCCATGCTGCATGAGTTTTTGGGTGTGTGAGTTTTGACAACCATTTCTAGGAGACCAACATGAAACGCAAACTGATCGCCACCGCCGTGGCGGCCACCCTGGCCGGCACCTTTGGCCTGGCCCAGGCCCAGAAGCTGTCGGGCGACGCCGTCAAGATCGGCGTGCTGACCGACATGTCCGGCGTCTACGCCGACTACGGCGGCCCCGGCGCCGTAGCCGCGGCCAAGATGGCCGTGCAGGACTTCGGCGGCAAGATGTTCGGCAAGCCCATCGAAGTGGTGAGCGCCGACCACCAGAACAAGCCCGACATCGCCAAGAACGTCACCCAGGCCTGGTTTGACCGAGACGGCGTGGACATGACGGTGGAGAACCTGAACTCAGCCGTGGCCCTGGCCGTGCAAGCCCTGGGCAAGGAAAAGAACAAGATCACTATCGTCAATGGCGCCGCCTCCTCGCGCCTGACCAACGAAGACTGCGCCCCGGCCACCGGCATCCACTACCTGATGGACACCATCGCCCTGAGCAATGTGGTGGGCAAGGCCATCGTGAAGGACGGCGGCAACACCTGGTACTTCCTGACCGCCGACTACGCCTTCGGCCATTCGCTGGAAAAGGACACCGGCGACGTGGTGAAGGCCGCCGGCGGCAAGGTGCTGGGCGCCGTGCGCCATCCGCTGTCCACCGGTGATTTCTCATCCTTTCTGCTGCAGGCCCAGTCCAGCGGCGCCAAGGTGGTGGGCCTGGCGAACGCTGGCATGGATACAGTGAACAGCGTCAAGGCAGCGGCCGAGTTCGGACTGACCAAGAAGCAGAACCTGGCGGCGCTGCTGATGCTCATTACGGATGTGCATTCCATCGGACTGAATACCGCTCAAGGCCTGTACCTGACCGAAGGCTGGTACTGGGACATGAACCCCGAGACCCGTGCCTGGGCCGACAAGTACAGCAAGGTGATGAACGGTCGCAAGCCCAACTCCAACCACGCCAGCGTCTACTCGGCCACCCTGCACTACCTGAACGCCGTCAAGGCCGCCGGCACCGACGACACCGCTGCCGTGATGGCCAAGATGCGCTCCATGCCCATCAACGACATGTTTGCCAAGGGCGGCAAGCTGCGCGAGGACGGCCGCATGGTGCACGACATGTACCTGTTCCAGGTGAAAACGCCCGCCGAGTCCAAGGGCCCGTGGGACTACTACAACCTCAAGGGTACCGTGAAGGGTGACGACGCCTTCCAGTCCCTGGCCAACAGCCGCTGCGTTGCCATCAAGAAGTGATGCGCAGCTGATGTGACCGAACGGGCGGGCCCGCGCGTGCGGCCCGTCCATTTCCCCGACCCGGATGAACATGTCTGAAATCTTTGGCGTCCCCATACAAGCCCTGATGGGCCAGCTCATGCTCGGGCTGGTCAACGGCTGCTTCTATGCCATGCTGTCGCTCGGCCTGGCCGTGATCTTCGGCATGCTCAATATCGTGAACTTCGCGCACGGCGCGCTCTACATGGTGGGCGCCTTCTTCGCCTGGATGCTGCTCAACTACGCCGGCGTCAACTACTGGTTCGCCCTGCTGCTGGCCCCCATCGGGGTGGCGGCCATCGGCATCGTCATCGAGAAGACCATGCTGCGCTGGCTGCATCAGCTGGACCACCTCTACGGCCTGCTGCTGACCTTCGGCCTGGCCCTGGTGTTGGAGGGCATCTTCCGCGAGTTCTATGGCTCCTCGGGCCTGCCCTACGAGCTGCCCGCGCTGTTCCGCGGCGTGTACGATCTGGGCTTCATGATGCTGCCCAAGTACCGCGCCTGGGTGGTGGTGGTGTCCATCGTGGTGTGCCTGTTCACCTGGTACGTCATCGAGAAGACGCGCCTGGGTGCCTACCTGCGCGCCGGCACCGAGAACCCGAACATGGTCAAGGCCTTCGGCATCAACGTGCCGCTGATGGTCACCCTGACCTACGCCTTCGGCGTGGGCCTGGCCGGCCTGGCCGGCGTGATGGCCGCGCCAATCTACCAGGTGAGCCCGCTGATGGGCTCCAACATCATCATCGTGGTGTTCGCGGTGGTGGTGATCGGCGGCATGGGCTCCATCCTGGGCTCCATCCTCACCGGCCTGGCCCTGGGCCTGATCGAAGGCCTGACCAAGGTCTTCTACGCCGAGATCTCGAGCACGGTCGTGTTCATCATCATGGCAATTGTTTTGCTGGTGCGACCCGCAGGCCTGTTCGGACGAGAAAAATAATGAAGAAGTCTGCCCTCCTCTACGGCGCCCTGCTGCTGGCCCTGCTGGTGGCCCCCTTCGTGGGCTACCCCATCTTTCTCATGAAGCTGCTGTGCTTCGCCCTGTTCGCCTGCGCCTTCAACCTGCTGATCGGCTACACCGGCCTGCTGTCCTTCGGGCACGCCATGTTCTTCGGCTTTGCGGCCTACGTCGCGGCGCATGCGGCCAAGGTCTGGGGCCTGACGCCCGAGCTGGCGGTGCTGGCCGGCACGCTGAGCGCCACCGCCATCGGCATCGTCACCGGCTGGCTGGCCGTGCGCCGCCAGGGCATCTACTTCGCCATGGTCACGCTGGCGCTGGCGCAGATGGTCTACTTCATCTGCGTGCAGGCGCCCTTCACCTACGCCGAGGACGGCATCCAGAGCGTGCCGCGCGGCAAGCTGCTGGGCCTGGTCGACCTGAGCGACGACCGCGTCATGTACTACTTCGTGCTGGCGGTGGCGGTGGCGGGTTTTGCGCTCATCCACCGCACCATCCACTCGCCCTTCGGCCAGGTGCTGAAGTCCATCCGCGAGAACGAGGCGCGCGCCCTCTCGCTGGGCTACAACGTGGACCGCTACAAGCTCATGGCCTACGTGCTCTCGGCCACGCTGGCCGGCATGGCCGGCGCCAGCAAGGCGCTCGCACTGGGCCTGGCCACGCTGACCGACGTGAGCTGGCAGATGTCCGGCGAGGTGGTGCTGATGACCCTGCTGGGCGGCATGGGCACCATCCTGGGCCCGGC
>JAGWTL010000280.1 GCA_028869035.1 Burkholderiales bacterium
GATGCGGCGTGCGGTATTCACCACACTGGTCTGCCTGTGTATTGCCTTGGTACTGGCGTTGTGGCGCGCCCAGGTCGACATCGACCGCGAGGCTCGCGGTTCGGCCCAGGTGGCGCAGCTGGTGGCCAACCTGTCGGCGATGCAGCGGGTCTCCACGGCCGAGCTGCCCCAGCGTTTGCAGGCGGTGCAGGCCCTCAACGCCTCGGGCAGTTTGCGCCATTTGCGCCTGCGCATCCTGGACCCGCAGGGGCGCGAACTGGTGGCGCTGCCTGCGAACGCGGCCATGGCGCCCCTCTCCGGACCGTGGCTGCATCCCTTCAGCGCCGTGCCCGACTGGCGACTTCAGTGGAGCATCCCACGGCAGGAGGGTCTGCCTTTGACGGGCATCCTGACAGCCAACCCGGGCAGCGAACAGGATGAGGCCCTTTCGGGCTTGCTCGGCCTGCTGAGCATCTTGTTCGTGTTTGCCGCCGTCCTTCTGCTGGGTATCTATCTGTCGGTGCAGCGGGCCTTGCGGCCGCTGCATGACATCGTGGGGCTGATCGGTCGCATTGAAAGGGGTGACGCCGTCCTGCGCCTGCCCGTCATGAGCTGTAGCGAGCTGGACCGCATCGGCAGCGCGCTCAACCATCTGGCCGACGCGCTGGCGGGGGCGCAGCAGTCACGCCGCCAGCTCGGTGCGCGTATCGAAACCTTGCAAGAGGATGAACGGGCCCAGATTGCGCTGGACTTGCATGACGAGTTTGGACAGCAGGTCACCGCCTTGCGGGCTAACGTGCACTGGCTGATCCGGCGCACCGAAGGGCAGACCGACATCCAGTCGGTGCTGCGGGAGGTCGAGCAGGAGTGCGAACGAATCCAGCACGGCATGCGGCATCTGCTGCAGCGCTTGCGGCCGCATGGCCAGGGCGGGACGGAAACAGCCAGCTTCGCGAACTGGCTGCAGTCGCTGATCGACGGTTGGCAGACCAGATCCGGCAATACCACTCAATTTGATCTGGTCTGTGATCCTGGCGATGTGCTGCTTGCGCAGCAGCTCGCCGTGACGCTCTATCGCATGACCCAGGAGGCCCTGACCAATGTGACCCGGCATGCCCAGGCGAAACGGGCCAGCGTAAGGGTCTGGCAGGAGGGCCAGGCCCTTCTGTGGCAGGTCGCGGACGATGGTGTCGGTCTTGCGGAGCCAGAGCAGGCCATGCTGCGCGGGCGTGGCCTGGCCGGCCTGCGCGAACGGGTCTGGACCCATGGGGGAACGCTGGTGATCCGGAGCCTACCGGCGGGCGGCGCCCTGCTGCAGGCCCGTTTTGAATTGTCAGCTCAGGAGTCGGCAGCATGAGGCCTATACGCGTGGTGCTGGTCGATGACCATGCCGTGGTGCGTTCCGGCTACCGGCGCCTGATCGAACTCGAAACGGGCATGCAGGTGACGGCGGAGTTCGGCGACGGTGAGTCGGCTTACGCGTGGCTGACGCAGAACGAGGCCGATGTGCTGGTGCTGGATCTCTCCATGCCCGGGCGCGGTGGGATCGAGACCCTGAGCCGCCTCAAGCAGCGCCAGCCCGGTCTGCGCGCGCTGGTGTTCTCCATGCACGATGGTGCGGCCATGGTGACGCAAGCGCTGCGCGCCGGGGCCGACGGCTACCTGACCAAGAACAGTTCCCCGGATTTGCTGGTCGACGCTATTCTGCGGGTCTGGCGTCATGAGCTTGTGTTGTCCGACGATGTGCGGCGGCACGCCGTATCGGATGCGCAGGCAACTGGCGTGCAACCGCATCTGGCGTTGACGCCACGGGAGTTCGAGATCTTTCACCGTCTGGCCGAAGGCGTCACGGTCGACGACATTGCGCAGACGCTGTGCCTGAGCCCCAAAACGGTGGCCAACTACCAAACGGTGATACGCCAGAAGCTGGGTGTGGAGTCACCCGTGGAGATGGTGCGGCTCGCCCAGCAACACGGGCTGGTCGGCCGCTGAGCGGACACCTATCGTTCCAGCAGTTGCGCCAGCGCCAGATGGTTGCCCTCGCGCGCCATTTCGGCAGCGGTCTTGCCGCGGGCGTCCTTCAGGCCGCGTTCCGCGCCCTGCGCCAGCAGCAGGCGCACGGCGGACTCGTGGCCATAGGCGGCGGCCCACATCAGCAGGGTGAGATCGTTTTCCAAGCGCGCATTGACCTGCGTGCCGGCCTGGATGAGTTCGGCCAGGCATTCGGCGCAGCCGGCACCGGCTGCATAGGTGGCGGCATTCTTCTTGACGCGGTCCAGCGGCTCGATGCGCGCGCCCGCGGCCAGCAGCTTGCGCACAAGGTCGGGCTTGCCGCTGAAGGACGCGCCCATCAGTGGCGTGACGCCGGCCAGGTTGCCCAGGTTGACATTGGCGCCTGCCTTGAGCAGCACCTCGGCCATGGCTTCGTTGCCCTTGGCGGCGGCCATGTTCAGTGGCGAGTCGCCATTGCGGTCGCGTGAATTGACCTGGGCGCCGCTATCGATCAGTGCGGCCACGCGGCCGACCTGGCCGGCGCGCGCGGCCATGACGTATTGGCCGTTGAGGTTGATGTCCGCTGCGCCTCTCTGTGCAAATGCAGCATTGCTGCAGAGCAGCAGAAGCAGGCCCAGGCTCCTCAGACAGATCAGTGTGTTCTTTTGGTACATCAAGTCGCCTCGTTGAAATTCTCAAAATGAGACATATGCATGCTTGCTGAACTAGTTGCATGGTCTCGTTGATGCAACTAATAATGAAAACAGGATCACGACAGATCCTGGTGCCCACGGGAGCGCGGTCTGCACAGGCCCACTATGCGCGCGACACCTCTGCGAAATTATCAAACCAAGAGGAGTACGTCAATGTCAAGTTTTAAACGGAGTCGAAGCCTCAGCCTGGTGCTGGCGCTGTGCGCATGGATCGGTGTCGCGCAGGCCGAGGAGATCCAGGGTCAAAAGGGCATGAGCGGCGGACCCACTACCATCACCAAGGCGCCCAATGTGAGCCAGGGTCAGCTCAACAGCGCCGGTGGCCAGAAGGCCAACTGGCTGCACACCAACGGCGACTATGAGCAGACCCGCTTCTATCCGGGCACGCAGATCAACGCCGGCAACGTCAAGAAGCTGCGCCCCGAGTTCACCTTCCAGACCGAGGTGCGCGAGTCCATGGAGACCGCGCCCATCGTTGTGGACGGCGTCATGTACATGACGACCTCCTACAACCACGTCTATGCGCTAGACGCCGTGACCGGGCGTGAGTTCTGGCATTACAAGCACAAGATGGGGCCCATCACCACCTTCTGCTGCGGCCCGAACAACCGCGGTGTGGCCATCGAGGGTGGCAAGCTCTTCATGGGCACGCTGGACGCCAAGCTGGTCGCGCTCGATGCCAAGACGGGCAAGCTACTGTGGGAGACCGAGATCGCCGATCCAGAGAAGGGCTACAGCGAGACCATGGCTCCGACCGTGATCGACGGCAAGGTGCTGATCGGCACCAACGGCGGCGAGTACGGCATCCGCGGCTTCGTGAAGGCATTTGATGCCAACGATGGCAAGCTGCTGTGGACCTTCCACACCATTCCCGAGAAGGGGCATGAGGGCGTGTGGGCCGCCAACGATGCCACCGGCCGCAACATGCATCGCGACATCGCCGCCGAGAAGGCCGCGCTGGCGCGTGACAGCTCGTTCTACCAGACCCTGGGGGGCGGCGTGTGGATGAACCCCGCGGTCGACACCAAGACCCGCACCATCTTCTTCGTGGTGGGCAACCCATCGCCCGACCTGTATGGAGCCGAGCGTCCCGGTGACAACCTGTACACCGACTCCATCGTGGCGGTGGATCTGGACAAGGGCACCTATAAATGGCACTTCCAGTACATCGCGCACGATGTGTGGGACCTGGACGCCGTCAGCCCGCCCATCCTGCTGGACGTGAAGGACAAGAGTGGCAAGCCCGTGCCGGCGGTCATGCACGGCGGCAAGACCGGTCACATCTATGTGCATCGCCGCGACAATGGCGAGCTGATCCGCTACTCCGAGGCCATGATCCCGCAGGAGAACATGTGGGTGTTGCCCACGGCGCAGGGCGCACGCATGCTGCCGGGTGCCAATGGTGGCGTGGAATGGTCGCCCATGGCCTACCACCCGAAGCATCGCCTAGCTTACGCATTGAACCTACACCAGCCCATGACCTATCACGTGGAAGCGGCCAAGTACCCGGGCGGCAAGCTCTGGCTGGGCGGTGCCTTCAAGGTGATCGAGGGTGAGAAGCAATGGGGCCGCGTGGCC
>JAGWTL010000281.1 GCA_028869035.1 Burkholderiales bacterium
GGCGTCCGGCGTGCGCACCTGGGCCAGCAACTCGACCGTGCGCAGCGAGCGCACGATGGTGAAATAACGCGGCTTGTCTTCCCATTGTTCGAGGTGCGTGAAGCCGATGCCGATGACGATCAGCACATGCAGGGCTGTGAACCAGGCCAGACCGCGTGCGCAGCGGTGCAGCGCATCTGTCGGCAGGGCCAGGGCCAGCAACACGAAGGCGAAGGGATAGAAGGCCATGACCCAGTGCAGACCCACGGTCTTTTCGAGCGAGAGCAGTCCGAAGAAGGCGAGGGGCACGAGCAGCAGCACCACCACCAGGCGCTGGCGTCGTGCAGTCTCGGTCAGCACGGCGCGGTGCCTCCAGCCCAGCCAGAGCAATGCGGGCGTCAGCAGATAGGCCAGCATGGCCAGGTACGCCAGCGGCTGGCTCCAGGCGAATGCAGCGTCCTGGTTGCGGTTGATCGCGTTGAACATGATGTTGGACCAGCCGTGGCCCATGTTCCACCAGAGGTTGATGGCCGCGCAGGGCAGCGAGCACAACACGAGCAGCAGCAGGCCCGCCCAGCGTTCGCGGCGGTAGAGTCCGAAATAGACCAGATAAGACAGGCCCAGCACAACTGCGAAGTATTTGGAGAGGAAGGCGCAGCCGATCGCCACACCGGCCAGCGCATAGAGGCCGGCAGTCTTGCCATCCAAGGATGTACGTCGCTCGGCGCGCAGCAAAAAGGCCACCGAGAGCACTGACCAGAAGATCAGCGGTGTGTCGGTGGTGATCAGGGCGTTGAGCCAGTTGATCGGTGCCAGCCAGAACAGCAGCACGCTCCAGGCTGCGCGCTCGCGGTCCAGCGGCTTGAAGGTCCACCAGAGCAGCCCCCCCAGGACCAGTGGCAGCGCTACCACGGGCAGGCGGATGGCCCAGGTGGCATCGCCGAAGCACTGGCGCACGAGCCATATCAGCCAGCCGACCATGGGCGGATGGTCGTAATAGCCCCAGTCGGGGTAGACGCCCCACCAGTAGAAAAAGGCCTCGTCACCCGTGATGGGCAGGGCATGGGCGATCCAAAGGCGCAGCGCCAGGGCCGCCAGCGCGGTCACGAGCAGCCAGCGCGAAAGATTGAACGAGGGAGAATCCGTGGCGACAGGGGGCATGAACTAGTGCAGCGAGATGTCTTTGCGAATCGCCGCACTATAAAGCAGCGCCAGGACGCCGATGGCTACCGCCAGCCAGAGCGTCAGCAGGCGTACCAGCACGGTAACAGCCAGCGCCAGGGCCAGGCTCGCGCCTTGCAGCACCAGCAGACCGGTCAGCATGGCCTCGGTGCCGCCGAGTCCCGCGGGCAGCATGGACAGTGCGCCGCCTACCATGGCCAGGGCATAAAACCCAGTGGCCAGCAGCGGATCGATGGACAGGCCAAGTTCGCGGCAAATCAGCCAGGTGGCCAGGCCTTGCGCGGCCCATGCTACCAGCGTGAGGCTCAGCCAGCGCCAGGGACGTGTGGCCAGGCAGCGCCAGGCAGCGTGCAGCCAGGGCAGGCGCCTGAACAGGGCCCACCTGAAGCTGTAGAGCAGGCCCAGCACGAGCAGCCCTGCCGCTGCTGCGGCGAGGGTGAACTGCAGCCGCCACGCCGCCTCGACGGGCAACTGCGCCAGCCACCACAGGCCCGGCAGCGTGAGCAGCAGCAGGGCCAGCAGATCGGCCAGGCGCTCGGCGCCAAAGATGGCCAGGCTGTCGGCCGCGCCCAGGGGCTGGCGCATCAGCAGGCCGCGCGCGGCCTCGCCCACATTGCCGGGTGTGGGTGTGAAGGTGTAGCCGGCCAAGTACAGGCGCAGGCCCTGGGCTGGCGGCAAGGGGCGGCCGTAGTGGGCCATCCACAGGCGCCAGCGCTGGCCGCGCAGGAGGTAGTTGAGCACGCACAGGGCGGCGGCCAGGGACCCGGCGGGAGACCACAGTGCGCCGAGTCGCGTGCTGCGGGTGCTGTCGCCACTGAGCAGCAGCACCAGGGCGTAGATGGTGGCGGCGCCACCGATGACCAGCAGCAGGGACTTGAGCGGCAGCTTCAAGCCAGACCCTAGCGCCAGAACCGCGAGCCCAGGAACAGCGCCAGCCAGGCGATGCCGGCGGCCAGGATCCAGGGGTCGCGCAGCAGGTCGCGCGAAACGTCTTCACCGCGGCCGCGGTGCACCTGGTAGGCGTAGCGCAGCAGGCCGAAGACCACCACCGGCACGGTGTAGACCAGACGCTCGCCGTGCTGTTGCATCGTTTCGGGACTGGTGGCGTAGAGGCCGTAGGTGATGACGGTAGCGGTCATGGTGACGGCCATATAGGTGTCGAGCAGCGCCGGGGGGTAATGCTCCATCACGGCGCGCTGCTGCCCGGGCTGGTGGAAGGTCTCGGCCTTGCGCTTGGAGAAACCCAGGAAGAGCGCGATGAACAGGCCCGTCAGCAGCAGCCAGCGCGAGGGCGGGATGCCGACGGCCACGGTGCCGGCCAGCAGGCGCAGCATGAAGCCGCTGGCGATGATGGATACGTCCACCACCGGCACGTGCTTGAGGCGCCAGCTGTAGGCTAGGTTGAGCGCAACGTACAGGGCCAGGAAGAGCAGCAGTGCACGGCTGCCCCAGGCCAGGACCAGGCCCACGAGCAGCAGTGCCGCTGCCAGTGCCAGTGCTTCGTGCGGGCTGACCGCGCCGCTGGCCAATGGACGCAGGCGCTTGGTCGGGTGCTGGGCATCGGCCGCACGGTCACGCCAGTCATTGAGGATGTAGACCAGGCTGGAGAAGCAGCAGAAGGCCAGGAAAGCGTAGAGAGCGCGCTCGACCAGCGGGTCGTTGTGCCAGGCCTGGCTGAACATCAGCCCGGCGAAGACGAAGATGTTCTTGAGCCACTGGTGGGGCCGCATCAGGCGGATCAGGCTGACTGGCTTGGACATGCCTTCAGCTCCGCCCGGGGGCTTGCCCGTGCTTGTAGAAATAATTCAGGATCACCCAGACCAGGCCGCTGGCGGCCAGGGTGATGGGCAGGGCCCAGAGGGTGTCGCTGAGCCAGTGCGCTCCGACCGACATGCGGGCCACGCTGACCAGGCCGCCGGCCAGCAGGCCGGTGGCGATCCACAACCAGCGGCGGCGCGGGTCCAGCAGCATAAGCGACGCAAAGAAGAAGCCGCAGGCCACATGGCCGCTGGTGAAGGCGCAGTTGTCGCTGCACTGGCCGGCGGCCTGCTCCAGGGCCGGGGTGAACTGGCGCTTGCCGCCGAATTCGATCACGTCGAAGGGGCGCGCGCGCAGGGTGTATTCCTTGACAGCCCAGGTGGAGAAGCCCGGGCCCAGGGTCAGGGAGATGCCCACGAAGGCCAGGGCGATACAGACGCGGCGCGAGCGTCGCAGCAGGCTCAGGACGATCCAGGCGGCGATGCAGAGCAAAGCCAGGCCACGGAAAAGATCGGGAATGTATTCATTGACCAGCTCGACCCATTTCCACTGCGCGGGGTTGATCGGCGGCTCGGGCTGAAGGAAATAAGCGGCAGCGGCAATATCCATCTGCGGCCAGAACACGGGCAGCAGGGCGACGGCCAGCGAGGCGCCCAGCACAAGCAGGAAGACGGTACGGTTGCGGAGGGGGGAACGGGTCATGGGCGGCGGGATAGTCCGGCCGATTGTACGTAGGGCCAGCGGCACCGTGCGGGGCTCAGGCGCCGGCCAGCGCGATGCGCGCCAGTATGTCGACCACACGTGCGTCCTCGCCGATGGCCGGACGCAGCTCGAGGCCGACCTGCGGATGCCGGAGCCTTAGCTCGGCCAGCAGCACGGGCAGGTCCTCGCGGGCGTGGCGGCCGACGCCGAGGAACATGGGCACGATGGTGATCGTGCCCACACCCAGCGCCACTAGCGCGGCCACGCAGCCGGGCAGGTCGGGTTCCATCAGCTCCAGGTAGGCACAGCGTACAGCGGTTGCGGGTTCCAGCGCGGCAGCGCGCGCGGCCACGGCCTCCATGGGCGCGCGCCACTGGGGGTCGCGTGATCCGTGGGCGAAGAGGATGAGGCCGCGTAGGGGCGCCGGGTCTTGCATGGGCATCACCTTCTGAGCACCAGCCAGCCGAAGGCGGTGAGTGAGATCAGCATGTAGATCATGCCGGGGGCGGCGGCCGTAAGCCAGGGAATCCAGTGCTGCAGCTCGCCGATGTAGCCGAATACATTGTTGAGGAAGAAGAAGCTGATGCCGGCCATCACGCC
>JAGWTL010000015.1 GCA_028869035.1 Burkholderiales bacterium
AGAAGCAGCCGGTGCCGGCGGCCGTCAAGATCGGGCTGGTGCAGCGCCTGCAGGCGGCCGGCCTCAGGGAGATCGAGGTCACCAGCTTCGTGGCACCGAAGTGGGTGCCGCAGATGGGTGACAACGCCGAGGTCATGGCGGGCATCACGCGCCAGGCGGGTGTGCGCTACTCGGTGCTGGTGCCGAACATGAAGGGTTACGAGGCCGCGGTGCTGTCCCGGCCCGACGAGATCGTGGTCTTCGGCGCGGCCAGCGAGCTCTTCAGCCAGAAGAACATCAACTGCTCGATCGCCGAGAGCATCGAGCGTTTCGCACCGGTGGTGACCGCCGCGCGGGCTGCCGGCATCCGGGTGCGCGGCGCCATCTCCTGCGCCATGGCCTGTCCCTACGAAGGCGACGTGGCGCCCGAGCGGGTGGAACTGGTGGCACGGCTGATGAAGGATATCGGCGTGCAGCGGGTGGACGTGGCCGACACCATCGGCGCGGCCACGCCGCTCAAGACCCGGCATGCCATGGAAGCGGCGCTCAAGCACTACGGTCTCGATGAGGTCTCGGGCCACTTCCACGACACCTATGGCCAGGCGCTGGCCAACACGCTGGCCGCGCTGGAGATGGGGGTCTGGAATTTCCAGTCCTCGTCTGCGGGCCTGGGCGGCTGCCCCTATGCCAAGGGGGCCACCGGCAATGTGGCGACGGAGGATGTGGTCTATCTGCTGCGCGGCATGGGCATCGAGACCGGCATCGACCTGGACAAGCTGGTCGACGCCGGCAAGTACATCAGCGACTATCTGGAACGCAAGCCCAATTCGCGCGCCGCGACGGCCTTGCTGAACAAGCGGGGCTGAGCGCGATGGAGTGGCTGGCCGTGAAGGCAGTGGCGGCGCAGGCGCAGGCCCAAAACCTGCCCTCGCCTTGTATTGCGGTCTGTCGCATGGAAACGTCCACGGGCTTGTGCCAGGGCTGCCTGCGCACGCTGGACGAGATCGCGGCCTGGTCTACGCTGGATGACGCAGGCAAGCGCACCGTCTGGGCCCGCATCGAGGCACGCGCCACGGCGCAAGGAGTGAACCCGTGAAGCAGATCACCTTCTACCTGGATTTCATCTCGCCCTACAGCCATCTGGCCTTCGAGCAGCTGCCCGAGGCGCTGACGGGCCTGACTTATTCGGTGACCTACCGGCCCGTGCTGCTGGGTGCCATGCTGCGGCACCACCAACTGCTGGGCCCCGCCGAGGTGCCGGCCAAGCGTGCGTGGACCTACCGGCAGGTGCTGTGGCTGGGGCAGCAGCAGGGCGTGACATTGCAGATGCCTGCCGTCCATCCCTTCAACCCGCTGCCCCTGCTGCGCCTGGCCATCGCCGTGGCGAACGGCGGCGATCCCAACCGTTATGTTTGCGAGACCCTGCTGCGCCACGTCTGGCATGGCGGGCTGGACGCCAACGATCCGGCGCGTCTGCAGGCGCTGCGCGAGCAGCTGGCGCCGGCTCTGGCGCCGGACGACGGGGTGGTGAAGGACCGTTTGCGCGCCAACACCGACGAGGCCGTGGCCGCTGGCGCCTTTGGCGTGCCCTCCTTCGTGGTCGATGGCCGCCTGTTCTGGGGGCAGGACAGTCTGCCCATGCTGCGCTCTTATCTGGAGGGCAGTCCCTGGTTCGAAGGACCCGGCTGGAACTTGGCGCCTCATATCGTTGCGCAGCAGCAATGAAATTTGTCGGCCTGATGAAGGCTGAACTAGGGTAATCCCCTAAGTCCCATGTAAGAAAGCGGTCAGTGCCGCCCCCAAGAATGCAGGGCAATCCCCACGTCGTGGAGGGTGTTCATTCTAAGGAGACACAACATGGCAACTTCACAGGCCGCAAGGCCGATGACGCCCGAAGAGAAGAAGGTGATCTTCGCCTCTTCCCTGGGTACCGTTTTCGAGTGGTACGACTTCTATCTCTACGGCTCGCTCGCAGCCATCATCGCCAAGCAGTTCTTCAGCGGACTGGATGCGGGCTCCGCTTTCATCTTCGCGCTGCTGGCCTTTGCTGCCGGTTTCATCGTGCGCCCCTTCGGCGCCATTTTCTTCGGCCGCCTGGGCGACATGATCGGCCGCAAGTACACCTTCCTGGTCACCATCCTGATCATGGGTCTGTCCACCTTCATCGTGGGCATCCTGCCGACCTATGCCAGCATCGGCGTGGCTGCACCCGTCATCCTGATCGCGCTGCGCCTGCTGCAGGGCCTGGCGCTGGGCGGTGAGTACGGTGGCGCCGCCACCTATGTGGCCGAGCACTCGCCGCAGGGCAAGCGCGGCGCCTACACAGCCTGGATTCAGACCACGGCCACCCTGGGCCTGTTCCTGAGCCTGATCGTGATTCTCGGCACCCGTACCGCCATGGGCGAGGCGGCCTTCGCCGACTGGGGCTGGCGCATTCCCTTCCTGGTGTCCATCTTCCTGCTGGCCATCTCGGTGTGGATCCGTCTGTCCATGAACGAATCGCCGGCCTTCGCCAAGATGAAGGCCGAGGGCAAGACCTCCAAGGCGCCGCTGTCCGAGTCCTTCGGCCAGTGGAAGAACCTGAAGATCGTGATCCTGGCGCTGATCGGTCTGACCGCCGGCCAGGCCGTGGTCTGGTACTCGGGCCAGTTCTACGCCCTGTTCTTCCTGACCCAGGCCCTCAAGGTGGACGGCGCCGCCGCCAACATCTATGTGGCCATCTCGCTGCTGATCGGCACGCCCTTCTTCATCATCTTCGGCGCCTGGTCCGACAAGATCGGCCGCAAGCCCATCATCATGGCCGGCTGCCTGCTGGCCGTGCTGACCTACTTCCCGGTCTTCGAAGCCCTGACCAAGGCTGCCAACCCCGACCTCTATGCCGCCCAGCAAAAGAGCAAGGTGGTCGTCACGGCCGATCCGAAGGAGTGCTCCTTCCAGTTCAACCCGACCGGCACCGTCAAGTTCACCAGTTCCTGCGACATTGCCAAGCAGGTGCTGGCTGGCGCTTCGGTGAGTTATGACAACGTCGCCGGTGCTGCCGGCGTGCCCGCCACGATCAAGATCGGCGAGCAGGTCATCACCGGGTTCAACGCCAAGGGCATTTCGGCCGACGAAGCCAAGACCAAGGACGCCGAGTTCAAGAAGGCCGTGGCCGATGCGCTCAAGGAGCACGGCTACCCCGCCAAGGCCGACATGGCCAAGGTGGACAAGGTCATGGTCGTTGCCATTCTGGCCTACCTGGTGATCCTGGTCACCATGGTCTACGGCCCGATCGCCGCCATGCTGGTGGAGATGTTCCCGACCCGCATCCGCTACACCTCCATGTCGCTGCCGTATCACATCGGCAACGGCTGGTTCGGCGGCCTGCTGCCCACCACGGCCTTCGCCATCGTGGCGCAGACCGGCAATATGTACAACGGCCTCTGGTACCCGATCATCATCGCCGGCATGACCTTCGTGATCGGCACGCTGTTCATCAAGGAAACCAAGGACGTGGACATCTACGCCCGCGACTGAGCTGCTACGGCACCTTCAACCCTGCCCCGGTCTGCCGGGGCAGGGCAGAGGCCCTCCAGTTGAGGGCCTTTCTTATTTCATCCAAGGAAAAAACATGTGGAAATTGATCGTCGGCTTCATCGCCTTTGCTGCTCTGGCTCTCTTCGTTATCATGAAAGGTGGCGACAAGCTCGATATGAGTGGCGAAAAACATGGCGCTGAAGCGGTGCATGCCCCCGAGGTGCCCGCATCGGCTCCGTCGGCGCCGGCTGCCAGCGCTGCCAAATAGGCGCCGCGGTTGAGGAGACCAGGCGGCTTCAGGGCCGCGTAACACCATGAATTATTCAAAGACAGACGTTGGGCAACAGGCATTCAAGGAACGCTCGCCGGCCTTATCGGCCCGGCAGCGCTCGGCTTTCATCCTGTTTGACGGGGTCAAGTCACTGGACCAGGTGCTGGCCGCCACCGCCGGTCTGGGCGTCACGCAGGCCGATGTGGACTACCTGCTGGCGCGGGGTTATATCGCGGCGGCTCAGTCCCCCGTTCCAGTTGAGGTGTCTGCGGGGGCGTCGCCGGTGGGCGGTGAACGTACGGCGCAACAGCGCTATGCCGAGGCCTATCCGATCGCCACGAAGCTGACAGCCTCGCTGGGTCTGCGTGGTTTCACGCTGAATCTCGCCGTCGAAGCGGCATCCGGCTATGACGATCTGCTGGCCCTGCTGCCCCGCATTCAGGACGCCGTGGGCCAGGAGGCCTGCACGCCACTGGCGCAGGCCTTGCGCGGTTAGCCCTTAACGGCGGAAGCGGCCGTCGGCCGTGATGATGGACAGGTCAGCGAAATCCAGGCCGCTGTGGTCCTGCGGGCCGAAATTGACTTCCAGCCCGCCGATGTCGAACTTGCTGAGGCCTTCGAGTGCGGCCTGGATGCGCTCCCGGCTGGGCTTGCCGCCCGTGCGGCGCAGGGCCTCCACCAGCACCTTGGCGGCGGCAAAACCTTCGAGCATGGCGGGGCTGACTTCGGTGATGCCCTTGGCGCGGGCCATATCCTGCGCTTCCTTGACCAGACCGTAGGAGATCGACTGCGGGAAGACCTGGCTCACGATCACGCCGCGTGCCTGCTCGCCGAGCTGCTTGACGAAACCTCCCGAGGCGTTGTTGGACAGCGTGACCACCTGGGCCGAGGAGCCTGCGGCACGGATGGCCTTGATGCCCGCCACGACGGTGTTGCCCGAGGCGATGAAGATCACGGCCTGGGGCTGTTCCTGGGCCACCCGGGCCGCGAGGCGCTCGATGTCGGGCTTGGCCCGGTCGAGTTTTTCGACGAACAGGGGCTTGAGCTGGGCCTTGTCCAGGCCGCGCAGGGCGCCCTGGACCGAGTCGGCGCCGAAGCTGTCATCGGTCTGCAGGATGCCGATGCGGTTGATGCCGATGGTGGTCAGGTGCTGGATCGCCTTTTCGGCCTCGCGCTGGTAGGTGGCGCGCACGTTGAAAACGTGTTTTTTCACAGGCTGGTGCAGGATCATGGCGCCTGTCGAGGGGGCGATCAGCGGCACCCCGTACTTGTCCAGCAGCGGGATGATGGCCTCGGTGTGCGGCGTGCCTCGGTTGAGGAACAAGGCTGCCACATTGCGTTCCACGATGAGCTTCTGGGCGTTTTCAGCCGCGAGCTTGGGGTCGAACTTGTCGTCCACCGAGATCAGTTCGATCTTCTGGCCGCCGATACCGCCTTTGGCATTGACAGCGTCGATGTACAGCTTGGCGCCGTCGGTTGTCTCGTTCACGCCCGCGGCCACAAGGCCGGTGAAGCCCGCCGTCTGTCCGATCAGGATCTGGGCGGTGCTGGTTTGCCCCAACAGGGCCAGGGCCAGGGCCATTCCAACAATATGTCTCTTTGTCATGTCTTGTCTCCTGCGCCTGGGGCGCCAAGGCTGGACAGTTTAGGTGCAGACATCCTTGAGGGCATCATGGTGAACACCAGTTTGCGGTTACTACGTAGGCTGAAAGGGCAATAGTGCACGGGGAAGGTCCGATGGTATTGTGATTTTGCGCGCCCGTGTCCGGCATGGGCTCGCACACCATGCCCAGCGGTCACGCCGGGGTAAGGCGGGGTCCTGAGGGATGATCTGAGTCACTCCCGCCATGCGCGTTCGAGTCCAAAACGGGATGATTTGACCGCCAAGACCACGCAGCGTGTGCCGTAGCACACGCAAGGGGTTTGGTGGGCAAAGGGCCCGTTTTGGTTCGAACCCGAAGGGGCGTGATTTTGCGGGCGATCCGCAGCGTTGCAAAACCAGGCAAGCCGTCCAGGCTTGCCTTGGGTTTTGCGCCTTGCGGCTCATCCCGCAAAATCACGCCGCGCACGGCGCGAGTGACGCAGATCTTCCCTAAAATGTTCGGGCTCAAGCAGGAAGACCACGCACATGACCCAGGGATCCATCCGCATCCGCGGCGCACGCCAGCACAACCTCAAGAACCTCGATCTGGACATCCGCACCGGGGAGTTGACGGTGGTCACCGGCCCCAGCGGCTCGGGCAAGTCCAGCCTGGTGTTCGACACACTCTACGCCGAGGGCCAGCGCCGGTATGTGGAGACCTTCAGCGCCTATGCGCGCCAGTTCCTGGACCGCATGGACAAACCGGCCGTGGACCGCGTGGAGGGCGTGCCCCCGGCCATCGCCATCGACCAGACCAACCCGGTGCGCTCCTCGCGTTCCACGGTCGGCACGATGACCGAGCTCAACGACCACCTCAAGCTGCTCTATGCGCGCGCCGCCCAGCTCTTCGACCGCCAGACCGCCCAGCCCGTGCGGCACGACAGCGCCGACAGCATCTATGCCGAGTTGCAGAAACGGGCCGCAGAAGTCGGCGATCCGCGACTGGTGCTGACCTTTCCGGTCGAGCTGCCCGGCAATACCAGCAGGGAAGAAATCGAGCAGTGGCTCTCGGCCAGCGGTTTCACCAAGGTGCAGGCCGAACGCGAGGTGGTCACGCCGGCCGGCCCGAGAAAAATGCTGGACGTCGCCGCTGACCGTTTCCGTCTCTCCGGCGCGGAAAGCGCTCGCGTGATCGAGGCCATCGAGGTCGCGCTCAAGCGCGGCAGCGGGCGGCTCAATGTGTATGTCCTGGACTCCGTTCGGCCTGAGCTTGTCGAAGGCCTGGGCGGCGTTTCGACAAGCTCAACGCGAACGGATGCCGCGGAAATCTGGCGCTTTTCCACCGGCCTGCACAACCCGGACAGCGACCTGCGCTACGCCGACCCCATCCCCTCCATGTTCTCCTTCAACTCGGCCGTGGGCGCCTGCGAGGTCTGCCGCGGTTTCGGTCGTGTGATCGGGGTGGACTATGGTCTGGTGATCCCGAACGACAAGCTCACGCTGCGCGCCGGCGCCATCAAGACCATCCAGACCCCCGCCTGGGCCGAGTGCCAGGACGACCTGATGCGCCACGCCGAGGCCGCCGGCATCCCGCGCGACACCCCCTGGTACAAGCTCACGCCCGAGCAGCAGCACTGGGTCATCCAGGGTTCGCCCAACTGGAAGGGCAAGTGGAACCAGCAGTGGTACGGCATCAGGCGTTTCTTCGAGTACCTGGAAACCAAGTCCTACAAGATGCACATCAGGGTGCTGCTGTCCAAGTACCGCAGTTACACACCCTGCGAAACCTGCAACGGCGCCCGCCTCAAGACCGAGAGCCTGCTCTGGCGTATCGGCAGCAAGGAAGACGCCGATGCCGTGCTGGCACCCTCGAAGCGTTTCCTGCCGGCCGGCACCCAGTGGAGCCGCGCCCAGCTGGAGGCGCTGCCCGGCCTGTGCCTGCACGACCTGATGCTCTTGCCTCTGGACCGGCTGCGCCGGTTTTTCGACGGTTTTCAGCAAAGCGAGATCACCGCCTCGACCCATGCCGAGGGCGAAGCCCAGGCGCTGAAACTGCTGTTTGAAGAGATCACCACCCGCCTCAAATACCTGTGCGACGTGGGCATCGGCTACCTCACGCTGGACCGCCAGAGCCGCACGCTTTCGGGTGGCGAGGTGCAGCGCATCAACCTCACGACCGCGCTCGGGACCTCCCTGGTCAACACCCTGTTCGTGCTGGACGAGCCCAGCATCGGCCTGCACCCGCGCGACATGCACCGCATCATCGAGGCCATGCACCGCCTGCGCGATGCCGGCAACACCCTGGTGGTGGTGGAGCACGACCCGGCCGTGATGTTCGCCGCGGACCGCATGATCGACATGGGTCCGGGCCCGGGTGAGCGCGGCGGCCAGATCGTTTTCGACGGCAGCACGGACGATCTGCGCAATGCCGACACCCTGACCGGCGCCTACCTGGGCGCGCGCAAGCAGGTCGGCATGGGCTTCAAGCGCATGGTGGCCGAGAACACGCCGCGCCTCATCCTCGAAGGCGCGCGCGAGCACAACCTGAAGAACATCGCGGTCGACATCCCGCTGGGCCGCCTGGTCTGCGTGACCGGCGTCTCGGGTTCCGGCAAGTCCACGCTCATCCAGGACGTGCTGGCCCCGGCGCTGATGCGCCACTTCGGCCGGGCCACGGAAACGCCAGGGGTGCATGAGCGCTTGCTGGGCGCCGAGCAGCTGGCCGACGTGGTGTTTGTCGACCAGTCGCCCATCGGCAAGACGGCGCGTTCCAACCCCGTGAGTTATGTGGGCGCCTGGGACGCCATCCGCGAGATCTACGCCAATGCGCCGCTGTCTCGCCAGCGCAGCTATACCGCGGCCAAGTTCAGCGCCAACAGCGGCGACGGCCGCTGCCCCACCTGCGGCGGCTCGGGCTTCGAGCATGTGGAGATGCAGTTTCTCAGCGACGTCTACCTGCGCTGCCCGGACTGCGACGGCAAGCGCTTCCGCCCCGAGATCCTGGAGATCACGATTGAACGAACCCTTCCCTTTCGGGCTGAGCCCTTCGGCTCAGCTCAGGACAGGCCTGCCGAAGCCCTCGCGAACCCTTCGACAGGCTCAGGGCGAACGGAGGGGATGGCAGGGCGAACGGTGCATCTCAACGTCGCTGATGTTCTGAATCTGACGGTGAGCGAGGCTGTCACTCTGTTCGCCAATGACCGCGATGTGATCCGTGCCCTGCAGCCCATCGTGGACGTGGGGCTGGAGTACGTGCGCCTGGGCCAGCCCGTGCCCACGCTCTCGGGTGGTGAGGCGCAGCGCCTCAAGCTCGCCGGTTTCCTGGCCGAGGCCGCCAAAAGCGCCACGGCCAGCCGGCAGCTGGTGGGCAGGAAGGGCACGCTCTTCCTGTTCGACGAGCCCACCACGGGCCTGCACTTCGACGACATCGCCAAGCTCATGCGCGCGCTGCGCAAGCTGCTCGATGCCGGCCATTCCCTGCTGATCATCGAGCACAACCTGGACGTGATGCGCGCCAGCGACTGGCTGATCGACCTCGGCCCCGAAGGCGGCGACGCCGGCGGCGAACTGGTGGCCGTGGGCACACCCGAAGAGGTGCGCCAGCACCCCAGCAGCCACACGGGCCGCGCCCTGCGCGAGTACGCCCTGGCCATGGGCGAGGTGCACGAGGCGCAGGAAGGAGCGGCGCGTTTCATCCCGCAGGCCTTCACGCCCGGCCACAAACCGATGCGCAAGAAGCAGGAGACGCTGGACGCGATCCAGATCGTCAACGCCAAGGAACACAACCTCAAGTCACTGAGCGTCAACATCCCGCGCGGCAAGTTCAATGTGATCACCGGGGTCAGCGGCTCGGGCAAGTCCACCCTGGCCTTCGACATCCTGTTCAACGAGGGGCAGCGCCGTTACCTCGAATCGCTGAACGCCTATGCGCGCAGCATCGTGCAGCCCGCGGGCCGGCCCGAGGTGGACGCGGTCTACGGCATCCCGCCCACGGTGGCCATCGAGCAGCGCCTCAGCCGCGGCGGCCGCAAGAGCACGGTGGGCACCACCACCGAGGTCTGGCACTTCCTGCGCCTGCTCTACGTCAAGCTCGGTGTGCAGCACTGCATCCATGATGGCGCAGCGGTGGCGCCGCAGACGCCTGACAGCATCCTGGCCCATCTGATGAAGCAGTTCCGTGGCCAGGAAGTCGGCCTGCTGGCGCCCCTGGTGCTCAACCGCAAGGGGGTCTACACCGAACTCGCCGACTGGGCCCGCCCGCGCGGCTACACCCACCTGCGGGTGGACGGCAACTTCCTGCCCACCACGGGTTTCCCGCGCATCGACCGCTTCAAGGAACACACCATCGAGCTGCCCGTGGCCAGTTTGATGGTGCAGCCCGAGAACGAGGCCGCGCTGCGCCTGGCGCTGACCACGGCACTCGAGCACGGCAAGGGGGTGCTGCACGTGCTCAGCAGCCTGGACGGCCTGGCCGAGGCCATGAAAAGCGGTGTATCCACCGCCGGCATCGGCGTGCTGCACGTGCATTCCACGCGGCGCGCCTGCCCGGTCTGCGCCACCTCCTATGCCGAGCTGGACCCGCGCCTCTTTTCCTACAACAGCAAGCACGGCTGGTGCCCGGACTGCGTGGGCACGGGCGTGAAGCTCAGCAAGGAGCAGCGCAAGCTGCTGGACGACTCGGTGCGCGACGACAAGGAAAAGGGCCGCGAGCAGACCTTTGCCGAACCCGAGGTGGAAGACGTGGCCGATCAGGCCTGCCCGACCTGCGAGGGCACACGCCTGAACGCCACGGCGCGCGCCGTGAAGTTCAGCGGCGTGGGCATCACCGAGATCGCGCGCCTGAGCGTGAGCGATGTGCGGGCCTGGGTCGAGGCCCTGCAGGTGATGGGTCGTTTGACCCAACGCGAAAGCGATATCGCGCGCGACCTGATTCCCGAGATCAAGAGCCGCCTGGAATTTCTGGAGCAGGTGGGGCTGGGTTACCTTACGCTGGACCGTGGCGCGCCCACGCTCAGCGGTGGTGAGGCGCAGCGCATCCGCCTGGCGGCGCAGCTGGGCAGCAATCTGCAGGGTGTGTGCTACGTGCTGGACGAGCCCACCATCGGCCTGCACGCGCGCGACAACCAGATCCTGCTGGGCGCCTTGCAGCGCCTGAGCGACCAGGGCAACACCCTGGTGGTGGTGGAGCACGACGAGGACACCATCCGCCGCGCCGACCACATCATCGACATCGGTCCCAGCGCCGGCAAGCGCGGCGGCAGGCTGGTGGCCGAGGGGTCGGTGAAAAACGTGACCGACACGGCGGACTCGCAGACCGGCCGTTACCTGCTGCACGCCATGCAGCATCCGCTGCAGCCGCGCCGCAGCGTATTGCCCCTCACCCCCCTTCGACAAGCTCAGGACAGGCCAAGCCTCTCCCCAGCGGGGCGAGGGAGCAAGCCGGCTTCACCCCCTCTCCCTCTGGGAGAGGGCGGGGGTGAGGGCGGCATGCAGTGGCTCACCGTGCACGGGGCCAGCCTGCACAACCTGCAGCACGTCACAGCGAAAGTGCCGCTCAAGCGCCTGGTGGCCGTCACCGGGGTCAGCGGCTCGGGCAAATCCACACTGGCGCGCGATGTGCTGCTGGCCAATGTGGCGGCCGTCGTGGCCAGGCGCGCGACCAAGGCCGGGCGCGACGCGTTGGCCCGTGGCGTGGACTGGAGCGGCTGCGAGGGCGTCAGCGGCTTTGAAGCCGTGGACCGCGTGCTCGAAGTGGACCAGACCCCCATCGGCAAGACGCCGCGCAGTTGTCCTGCCACCTACATCGGTTTCTGGGACACCATCCGCAAGCTCTTTGCCGAGACGCTGGAGGCCAAGGCGCGCGGCTACGCGGCCGGGCGCTTCAGCTTCAACACCGGCGAAGGCCGCTGCCCGGGCTGTGAAGGCCAGGGCGTGCGCACCATCGAGATGAGCTTCCTGCCCGATGTGAAGGTCTTGTGCGAGAGCTGCAAGGGCGCGCGCTTCAACCCGGAAACGCTGGCCGTCAGCTGGCGGGGCAAGAGCATCGGCGACGTGCTGCAGATGGAAGTGGACGAGGCGGTGGACTTCTTCGCCGCTATGCCCGGCATTGCGCACCCGCTGCAACTGCTCAAGGACGTGGGCCTGGGCTATCTCACGCTGGGCCAGCCCTCACCCACGCTGTCAGGCGGCGAGGCGCAGCGCATCAAGCTCGTGACCGAACTCAGCAAGGTGCGCGACGAGGTGGGCCGGCGCGGCCAGAAGGCGCCGCACACCCTTTATGTCCTGGACGAACCCACCGTGGGCCTGCACATGGCCGACGTGGACAAACTGATCCGCGTGCTGCATCGTCTTGTCGATGGCGGCCACAGCGTGGTGGTGATCGAGCACGACCTGGACGTGATCGCCGAAGCCGACTGGATTCTGGACCTCGGACCCGAAGGGGGCAAGGAGGGTGGCCGCATCGTGGGCGCGGCCACGCCCGAAGAGATGGTGAAACTGGGCACACACACGGGGGTGGCGCTGAGGCCGGTGCTGTCACGGCACTGAATCACAGGGGTCATGCACCATCCTGGGCTCCATGTCCATGCGATGCACGGGACTTTGCTTCCTGTTAGGCTTCGGGCGCCTTCCCTCCCGGCAGAAGAAAACGCATGAAGATCCGTCAACTCCTGTTCTTGTCACCGGCCCTTGCTGCCTTGTTCTTTGCGGTCCCGGCTGCTGCCCAGGGGCAGCCTTCCGGCGCGGATGCGCCCGAACTGGTGCCGCACCCCTGGGTGACGCTGCCCACCTCGCGCACGGCCGAGTCCTATTTCACCAACCTCAAGGATGGTGATGTGAAAGAGGCGCCGCTGGTGGTGCGCTTTGGTCTGTCCATGCGCGGCATCGTGCCCGCCGGCAAGACGGCGGGTCGCGCCGGCCACCACCACCTCTTGGTGAACCAGCCCCTGCCGCTGGATTTCAAGCAGCCTCTGCCCTTCACCGAAAAGTACATCCACTTTGGCAAGGGACAGATGGAGACCGTGCTGAACCTGCCGCCCGGCAAGTACGAGCTGCGCATGCTGCTGGCCGACCAGGGGCACATCCCCTTTTTCGTCTACAGCAAGCCCCTGCACCTGACGATCAGCAAGCAGAACAAGGACGTGACGCCGGCCAGCCTGCTGGGCCCTGCGCGCATCGAGATCATGAGTCCCGCCGACCGCGAGACGGTGCGTCCGCCTTTCCGCGTCCAGTTCCATGCCAGTGGTTACAACCTGGCCCATGTCGGCGGGAATGTGCCTGACACGGGCCACTTCCGGCTCAATATCGAACGTGCCGGCCGCAAGCCCGAGGTGCTGAACTTCACCGGCGGGCAGACGGAGGTCTGGCTCAATCCGCCGGCCGACGACTACACCCTGCGCCTGGAACTGGTGAGCACGACTGCGGGCAGCGTGACGGCGCGCGCCGAAGCGGTGAACCTCAAGGTCGCCGCGCGCTGAGGCGCTGCCTTCAGGTCTGCAGCAGGGCCCGCGCGAGCTCCGCGAAGCCGGCCCCGCGTTCCTTTTGTGTGATGTAGCGCGGCCGGTGGCTGAGCTGGGCTTCAAAGCGCCGGATATTGGCCACCCCCACGCTGCGCGGAAAGTGCTGGAACATCAGCTGGTCGTTGGTGGAGTCCCCCACATAGACCCAGCGCTCGATTTCCCCCTCCAGATCGCGACCCAGCAGCTCACGCACGATCCAGCGTGCGCCGGCCAGCTTGTCGTGGCTGCCGATCCAGCCGTTGATGTGGATGCTGCTGACCGTGGCCTGCAGGCCCTCGCTGCGCATGATCTGCACCACCCGTTCTATTTTCTCTGGCGGCAACTGCGTGAACTCGCTGTGGTCGATGGCGATGTCGGTCTCGCGGCCCGGACTGTCCTGCGCCAGCGTGGTCCCCGGCACCTCGCGCAGCACGCGCTGCGCCACCTGCTGCAGGCGCGCGTAGTTGGCGGCGCGGGAGGCAGCATCCTGCCGGTACAGCTTCTGTACTCCCTCTCCCGCTGGGAGAGGGGTGGGGTGAGGGCTGCTGCCTGTGCGAACCAGGGCCACAGCGCCGTTCTCGGCCACGATGGCGTCCACCGGCCAGCTCTGGGCAAAAGGCACGCTCCAGCCCACGGGGCGGCCCGTGATGGGGATGATGCGCAGGCCGGCGGTGCGCAGCGCGTGCAGGGCCTGCAGCGCGTCGGGGGTGATGGCGCCTTCGGTGGTCAGCGTGTCGTCAATGTCGGTCAGCACTCCGGTGATGCGGCGGCGTTCATCGAGGGGCCAGTGCGTAAGAGGCAGCATGCAGCGGATTTCAGGGAGAATTTGTCTCACTTTACTTGAGCAGGCGCGCGATCATGAAAACAGAAGAACTCCCGGTGCAGGGCGCCCAGCACTGGGTGGTGCAGGAAGGGCTGAGGCTCTTCATCTGGGAGAAATACCAGGGCGGCCCCCAGGGCAAGCCCGTGCTGGTGCTGGCCCACGGCTCGGCCACGGCCGGCCGCGAGAGCTTCGACCTCAAGGTGCCTGGCCATCCTCAGTACAGCCTCATGGACTTCCTCGCGCGCCAGGGCTTCGACGTCTTTGCGCCCGACATGCGCGGCTTCGGCAGCTCCACGCGGCCCGAGGGCCACATCTCGACCGAGCAGGCCGCTGGCGATCTGAACGATGTGGTGGACTTCATCTGCAAGTTGCGTGGCGTGACGCAGGTGCATCTGCTGGCCTGGTCCTGGGGCACGCAGTACGGTGGCCAATTTGTCATGGCGCACCCGGCGAAGGTGAAACGTTATGCCGCCTATGCGCAGATGCATGCGCAGAGCCCGGACCTGCTGGCGCGCCGCGAGCGCCTGGCCACCTTTCAGCGCGCGCCCTACATCCGCATTTCCGAGCCCGGCTGGAAACTGCGCTTCAACTCCATGACACCCGAAGAAGTCAACGACCCGGTGGTCATGGACGCCTTCGCGCGCTCGGCGGCCCTGGTCGAAACCAAATCACCGACCGGGCCGCAGGTGGACCTGCTGACGCGCCAGCCGCTGATCGATGCGACGAAGATCACTGTGCCGACCATGATGATCCACGGCCAGTACGACGACGTGGCGGACCTGGAAGGCCTGCTGCCTTTCTTCACGGCGCTGCCGAATCCGGACAAGCAGTACACCGTGATCCCGGAGGGCGGGCACATGCTGCATCTGCAGAAGGGGTACGCGCGTTTTCAGCGCGCGGTGGCAGACTGGTTCTCTGCGCCCTGAGCGCCGGCGTCACTGGACAAATGGTGGGGGAGTGACTAAAGTAAGGAATCCTTACTTTCCCCGCTTGCCATGCTCGCCAAGATCACCGCCAAGAACCAGCTCACCCTGCCCAAGAGCGCCACGCAGGCCGTGGGTGCCACAGAGTACCTGGACGTGCAGGTGCGCGACGGGCAGATCATCCTGACGCCGGTGCGCATCCAGCGCGGCGACGCCGTGCGCGCCAAGCTGGCCGAGTTGGGCCTGGGCGAGGCCGACGTGGCGGACGCTGTGCGCTGGGCGCGGACATCGGCTGTGGCGCCGATGGCGGCCGAGCCCGTCAAGTCCTACTCGGCAACGGCGAAGGCGCGCAAGAAGAAAACACCTGCCAGAAAAGCGGCGTCCAGGACATGAGGTGCGCGGTGCCGTCCACGTTCCCTCTCCCTCTGGGAGAGGGCTAGGGTGAGGGCAGCCATGCGACGCGTAGCCCTCGCCCCAACCCTCTCCCAAGGGGAGAGGGGGAAGGGAAGGTCGGCATGAGCGCACCCCTGCGCGTGGTGCTCGACACCAACGTGGTGCTGTCCGCCCTGGTCTTCGGTGGTGGCCTGCCGGGCGCGGTGCGCACAGCCTGGCAAAGCGGCGCGCTGCGCCCGCTGGCCAGCGCGGCCACGGTGCAGGAACTGGTGCGCGTACTGGCCTATCCGAAATTCCGCCTCAGTGCGGCCGAGCAGGAGGAACTGCTGGCCGATTACCTGCCTTATGTGCAGACAGTGCGCATCCCGCAGCCGCTGCCGGTGGTGCCGGCCTGCCGTGACCCGCTGGATGAGCCTTTTATGCAGCTGGCGCTGGCGGGTCGGGCGCGGGTGCTGGTCAGTGGAGATCGTGACTTGCTGGCCGTAGCGGATGCCTTTGCGTGGGCGGGCGGCTGTCCCATCCTGAATCTGGAGGCGTTTTGCCGACGGCAAGGCATAGTCTCGTAGCGGTTACTGAGGCAAAAAGAGAAGGCCTGACCTGGTTATCGCGCTCGCGTCGAATTGCACCCATATCCGAGGACTTAGTGATGATGCAAGGGTCGGCGCGGCTGAGTATGTGCGACGCGCACCAGACTTTGTAAGAACGCCGCTACGTTCCGCTTTGCAGGCAGAGTCGTTCTATTGATGTTTTCTTTATTCATGACACCTGCCGTTCAGGCTGAGCCTGTCGAAGCCCTTCGACAGGCTCAGGGCGAGCGGATGTGAGGTGCTTGTCATGATTTATGAAAGCCTCAATAGCTTGAGTGTTATCCCGCGCTCTGCAACGCCAACCCCGCATGCTCCCGCAGCGGATGGAAGTGGATCTTCGGAAACCGTTCCTGCGCCAGCCGCACGTCGTACGGTGAGGTGCACAGATACGCCAGGGTGTCGGCCGCATCACGTGCCATGCGCGTGGGATAGGCGTCGACAAAGGCCTTGAGCTCGGCCGGTGTGTCGGCCGTGATCCAGCGCGCGCCCGTGTACTGGCAGCCTTCGAGGCGCACGTCGGCGTCGTATTCGCTCTTGAGGCGGTGCTGCACCACCTCGAACTGCAGCTGGCCGACGGCGCCCAGCAGCATGTTGCCGCCCATCTCGGGGCGGAAGACCTGGATGGCGCCTTCTTCACCCAACTGGGCCAGGCCCTGCTGCAGCTGCTTGGTGCGCAGCGGGTTCTTCAGCACCACGGTCATGAAGAGCTCGGGCGCGAAGAAGGGCAGGCCGGTGTACTGCAGGGCGATCGAACCGTCGGTGATGGTGTCACCCAGCTGCACGCCGCCGTGGGTGGTGAAGCCCACGATGTCGCCGGCATAGGCTTCTTCCACGGCTTCGCGGCGCTGGCTCATGAAGGTCACCACGCTGGTGGGGCGCAGTTCCTTGGCCGAGCGCTGAACTTTCAGCTTCATGCCCGGCGCGTACTTGCCTGAGCAGACGCGCACGAAGGCGATGCGGTCACGGTGGTTGGCGTCCATATTGGCCTGCACCTTGAACACCACACCCGAGAAGGCGTTGTCATCCGGTTGCATTTCCTTGACGACGGCCTGCTTGTTGACCACCAGGGAGCTGGTGCGCGGGCCGGGCGAGGGGGCCAGGTCCACCAGCGCGTCCAGCACTTCCATCACGCCGAAGTTGTTCACGCCGGAGCCGAAGAACACGGGGGTCTGCTTGCCGGCGAGGAAGGCTGCGCGGTCGAAGGCGGGGGAGGCGCCGGTGGCCAGTTCCATGCTTTCCTCGGCGGCTTCGAACTCGGAGCCGAAGCGTTGGTGAAGCTTGTCGCGGTCGCTCAGCGGCACGGTGTCGAAATCCTGCGGGCGGCGCTCGCTGCCTGATTCGAAGACCGTCATGGCCTGGGTGCGCAGGTTGATGATGCCGCCGAAGCTCTTGCCCTGGCCCACGGGCCAGGTCATGGGCACGCAGGGCATGCCGAGTTCGCGCTCCACCTCGTCCAGGATGTCCAGCGGGTCGCGCACCTCGCGGTCCATCTTGTTGACGAAGGTGATGATGGGGGTGTCGCGCTGGCGGCAGACTTCGATCAGGCGGCGGGTCTGCGCCTCCACGCCGTTGGCCGCGTCGATGACCATCAGTGCCGAGTCCACCGCGGTCAGCACGCGGTAGGTGTCTTCGCTGAAGTCCTTGTGGCCGGGTGTGTCGAGCAGGTTGATCACGTGCTCGCGGTACTGCATCTGCATGACCGAGCTGGCCACCGAGATGCCGCGCTGTTTCTCGATCTCCATCCAGTCCGAGGTGGCGTGGCGGCTGGCCTTGCGCGCCTTGACCGAACCGGCGATCTGGATCGCGCCCGAGAACAGCAAGAGCTTTTCCGTCAGCGTGGTCTTGCCGGCGTCGGGGTGCGAGATGATGGCAAAGGTGCGGCGGCGCCGCGTTTCGGGGGCATGGGACACGGAAATTCCAGCTTTGGTGGGTGCGGGCCGGGCGGCCCGCGTCAGGCGGGCAGTGCGCGGCGCTGGTGGCGCCCGGACTGCAGACCCGTGATTTTATCCGGCAGGCCCCGGGCTATAGTCGGGCCTGCCGCAGGAGGAGACGCATGACGCTGCAAGAGTTGCTGGGCATCGAGTTGCCCCTGATCCAGGCCCCCATGGCGGGCGTGCAGGGCAGCGCGCTGGCGATTGCGGTGTCGAATGCCGGGGGGCTGGGTTCGCTGCCCTGCGCCATGCTGGCGCCCGAGGCCCAGCGGGCCGAGCTGGAAACGATACGCGCTCAGACCGCGCGGCCCTACAACGTCAATTTCTTCTGTCACCGCCCCCCCGAGCCCGATGCCGCGCGCGAGGGGGCCTGGCGCGCCGCGTTGGCAACGTATTACGCAGAGTACGGTATTGATGCGGCCACGATACCGACCGGTCCGGGGCGCCGGCCTTTTGACGCGTCAGCGGCCGAGCTGCTGGCCGAGTTCAAGCCGCCGGTCGTGAGTTTTCATTTCGGCCTGCCCGATGAAACCCTGCTGGCGCGGGTGCGAGGCTGGGGGTCCAAGATCCTGTCTTCGGCCACCACGGTGGACGAGGCGCGCTGGCTGGAAGCGCGCGGGGTGGACGCCATCATCGCCCAGGGCCTGGAGGCCGGCGGGCACCGCGGTATCTTTCTGAGCGAGGACCTGAGCACGCAGGTGGGCACCTTTGCCTTGCTGCCACAGATCGTGCGCGCCGTGAAGGTTCCTGTCATCGCGGCCGGGGGTATCGCCGATGCGGCGGGCGTCCGGGCGGTCTTGTCCCTGGGGGCCGTGGCGGCGCAGGTGGGCACGGCTTACCTGCTGTGCCCCGAGGCCCGGACCAGCGCGGTGCACCGTGCCGCCCTGCAAGGCGAGGCCGCGCGGCACACGGCCCTGACCAATCTCTACACCGGCCGCCCGGCGCGCGGCATCCTGACCCGCCTGATGCGCGAGCAGGGGCCCTTGAACGCCATGGCGCCGGCTTTTCCCCTGGCCGCGGCGGTCGTGGCGCCGCTGCGTGCCCAGGCCGAGGCGGCCGGCAGCGGGGACTTTTCGCCCCTCTGGGCTGGGCAAAACACCAGTGGCTGCCGTGCCGTGCCTGCCGCGCAGTTGACACGCGAATTGGTCGGCCGTTGATCGGAAAGCCTGCGCAGGGGGCGGCCGGCTTCGTATAATCACGGCTTTCCGAGGAGCGTTGCGGCTCGTCCCGCCTGTTTCACCAGGCCGACGGGTTAGGCTCGGATCCCGGGGCTGCAGGCCCCGCTTCCCAACTGCGCTCACCCACCAGTCTGCTGTGAGGTGAGCCTGTCTTTCCTCTCCCGACTCCGGTGGCGTACCAACCGCTTTGCATTGGAGTTCATATGAGCGCTGTTCTCAAACCCACCAACGATTACGCCGTGCGCGACCTGTCCCTTGCCGCCTGGGGCCGCAAGGAAATCAAGATCGCCGAAACCGAGATGCCCGGCCTGATGGCCATCCGTGAAGAGTTCACCAAGAGCCAGCCGCTCAAGGGTGCACGCATCACGGGCAGCATCCACATGACCATCCAGACCGCCGTGCTGGTGGAAACGCTGCAGGCCCTGGGCGCCAGCGTGCGCTGGGCCTCGTGCAACATCTTCTCCACGCAGGACCATGCCGCCGCCGCGCTGGTCGAGCAGGGCACACCGGTGTTCGCGCACAAGGGCGAAACGCTGACCGAGTACTGGGACTTCACCCACCGCATCTTCGACTTCGGCCCCAAGGGCAGCGCCGGCGAAGGCCCGAACATGATCCTCGACGACGGCGGCGACGCCACGCTGCTGATGATCCTGGGCCAGAAGGCCGAGAAGGACCCGTCGGTCATCAGCAAGCCCGCCAGCGAGGAAGAGACCTGCCTGTTTGCCGCCATCAAGGCCAAGCTGGCCGTGGACCCGACCTGGTACACCCGCAAGGCCGCGCAGATCATCGGCGTGACCGAAGAGACCACCACCGGCGTGCACCGCCTCAAGGAAATGTCGGCCAAGGGCACGCTGATGTTCCGCGCCATCAACGTCAACGACTCGGTGACCAAGAGCAAGTTCGACAACCTGTACGGCTGCCGCGAGTCGCTGGTGGACGGCATCAAGCGCGCCACCGACGTGATGATCGCGGGCAAGGTGGC
>JAGWTL010000282.1 GCA_028869035.1 Burkholderiales bacterium
CCCGGCACGAGCTTGGTCGGGCCGTTCGGGTTGGTGCCGACGCTGAACACCGGATAGCCCATCTCCTCAAGCTCCAGGGCATCGCGCACGGCGCCGTCGATCACGACCCCGGCGATGCCGAGCTTGCGACAGGCCGTGATCATGATGGTGCCCATCAGCGCTGCGGTCTGGTCGCCCTTGCCGTCGATCACCAGCACGTCCCCCGGCCTGGCCAGGGACATGGCAGCATGAATCATCAGGTTGTCGCCCGGTCGGACTTCCACGGTCAGGGCAGTGCCAGCCATCTTCATGCGCGGATGCAGGGCGCGGATGCGCCCATGCAGGGCACCGCGCCGACCGGCCACATCGGCCAGGATGGCCGCCTGGTAGGCACTGGCCTGTGCCACGGTTTGCGGCGTGACGCGCTCGAAGTCGCGGATGATGTCGGATGTTGTCATGGTGTTTTCATTTCCTTCTTTACTGGGGGGAGGGTCAATCGATCTTTGCGCCGGATTCCCTGACGACCGCACCCCAACGGACCATGTCTTCACGAACCAGCTTGCCGAACTGCTCCGGCGTGCTGCCGGCCACGTCGGCACCCTGGTCGCCCAGCTTTTTCTTCAGCTCGGAGGTTTGCAGGGCCTTGTTGATCTCGGCGTTCAGTCGGGCGGTGACGTCCTTGGGCAGCTTGGCCGGGCCGAGCACGCCGAACCAGGTGACGGCCTCGAATCCCTTGTAGCCGGACTCGGCAATGGTGGGGACCTGCGGCAAGTCGTCCACCCGCTTGAGCGAGGTCACTGCCAGCGCGCGCAATTTGCCGTTCTTGATGTGCCCGATCAGGGTGGGGATGGAGGAGACGTAGACCTCCACCTGCCCCCCGATCACGTCGTTGAGGCCCTGCGCTGCGCCCTTGTAGGGGATGTGCGTGAGCTTGATGCCCGCCTCTTTCTTGAAGAGTTCCGTGGCCAGGTGGGCCACGGTGCCGTTGCCGGAAGTGGCGAAGTTGATCTGGTCGGGCCGTGCCTTGGCCGCAGCGACCAGGTCGGCCAGGGTGCGCAGGGGCGAGTTCACCGAGACCACGAGCGCCAGCGGTGCGCTGGCGACCATGGAGATGGGCGTCAGGTCCCTGGCCGGGTCATAGGGCAGCTTGGCATAGAGGCTGGGGTTGATCGCCAGGTTGCTGGTCTGGCCCAGCACGAGGTTGTAGCCGTCCGCCGGAGATTTCGCGATGTTGTCGATCCCGATATTGCCACCCGAGCCGGGCTTGTTGTCGACCACAAAAGTCCACTTGCTTGCTTCGGTGATCTTCTGGGTCAGCTCCCGGCCGATGATGTCGGTTCCACCCCCGGCAGGAAAGGGCACCACCAGACGGATCGGCTTGCTGGGCCACGCCTGTGCATGGGCCACGGAGGTAACGAGGGTCGCAAGGGCCAGGCCCATCACGGTGCGTCGGGAAAATCTCATGGTGCTTATCTCCTGTGGTCAGGCGAACGACTGTCGCCATGTGCCCGCACTCTAAACACATGGTGCACTCGATACAATGCTGTTTCAATCAGTGAAACGATGTCCATGGTGCGCAATCCCCCCCAAGACGAACCGAAAGACAAGGAAGGGGGTGTCATCGCCGTCACGCGTGCGCTGTCGCTGCTGGAAGCCTTCCAGGTCGACGAGTCCACGCTCTCGCTGGCTGAGATCAGCCGCAGGACAGGCATGCACAAGACGACCGTCCTGCGTCTGGCCCGCACGCTTGCCCTGTCTCACTACATGGTGCAGGCGGAAGATGGCCAGTGGCGTCTGGGGCCGGCGACCGGTTGGCTGGGTGCCCGCTACCAGGCCGGCTTCGACGTCAACAATGCGGTGGAGCCCGTGCTGCGGGAACTCGCACAGCTCACCGGTGAGAGCGCAACGTTCTATGTGCGCGAAGGGAAGATCCGCGCCTGCATCGCCCGGGTCGAAGGCTCACAGGCCGTCCGCCACCACGTTCGCACCGGAGAGCGCCTGCCCCTGGAGCGGGGCGCTCCCGGGCGGGTCATCCTCGCTTTCAGCGGCGAACGCGGTGAACCCTACGAAGGCATCCGCAAGCGGGGCTATCACCTCTCGCTGGGCGAGCGCGAACCCGAGGTGGCCAGCGTGGCGGCCCCGGTCTTCGGACTCAACTGGCGGCTGCTGGGCTCCATGTGCATCTCGGGCCCGGTCTCCCGGCTTTCGACGGCCAGGCTGGAAAAGTACGCGAAGAACGTGATCCGGGCCGCCAACGAGCTTTCCTACGCCCTCGCCGGCAAACGCTCGGCCGACACGCCGCCCGTGGTCTCGAACTGGCACCCCTGAACCGGCGACCGGCCAGCGATCGGGAGCGCCAGGGTCCAGGCAGCCTCTCCCCGGCATTTGATCCACCTCAAGCCCCGGCCAATTAAACCGCCCGACTAGTTCTTTCGGAGGATGCCCACCCCTCCTCCCGCTACCTATGAAGGATGGCGGGGCCAGCTGCTGATTTCTACAGTCCATCCATCCTCAAAGGAGATGTGACATGGATAGAAACAGACAGGCGCTCTCGGTGCTGATCGTCAGCACGCTGGCCTTCACCGTGTGTTTCATGGTGTGGATGATGTTCGGCGTGATCGGCATCCCGATCAAGAAGGCGCTCAACCTCAACGCCACCGAATTCGGCCTGCTCACGGCCACCCCGGTGCTGACCGGCTCGCTGATCCGCGTGCCGCTGGGCATCTGGACCGACAGGTACGGCGGGCGCATCGTCATGGCCATCCTGATGGCCGCCACCGTGCCCGCCATCTGGCTGATGGCCTACGCCACCGCCTACTGGCACTTCCTGGTGATCGGCCTCTTCGTCGGCCTGGCCGGCGGCTCCTTCTCGGTGGGCACGCCTTATGTGGCGCGCTGGTACCCCAAGAACCGCCAGGGTTTTGCCATGGGCGTGTACGGCGCCGGCAATTCGGGCGCGGCGGTCAACAAGTTCATCGCGCCGGCGCTGGTGGTGGCCTTCGGCTGGACCATGGTGCCGCAGGTCTACGCGGCCATCATGCTGGGCACGGTGGTCGTCTTCTGGCTGTTCAGCCACAGTGACCCGGCCCACCTGGTGCCCAGCAACGTCAAGTTCAGCGACCAGCTCAAGGCCCTCAAGGACCCCAAGGTCATCAAGTACTGCCAGTACTACAGCATCGTGTTCGGCGGCTACGTGGCGCTCTCGCTGTGGATGGTGCAGTACTACGTGGGCGAATACGGCCTGGACATCCGCGCCGCCGCGCTCTTGGCGGCCTGCTTCTCGCTGCCCGGCGGCGTGCTGCGCGCGGTGGGCGGCTGGCTGTCTGACAAGTACGGCGCCCACAGCGTGACCTGGTGGGTCATGTGGGTGAGCTGGATCTGCCTGTTCCTGCTGAGCTACCCGCAGTTCGACTTCACCGTCACCACCATCGATGGCCCCAAGACCTTCCACTTCGGCCTCAACGTCTATGCCTTCACCGGCCTGATGTTCATCCTGGGCATCGCCTGGGCCTTCGGCAAGGCCAGCGTGTTCAAGTACATCAGCGACGACTACCCGAGCAACATCGGCGCCATCAGCGGCATCGTCGGCCTGGCCGGCGGCCTGGGCGGCTTCGTGCTGCCCATCCTGTTCGGCGTGCTGCTCGACCTGACCGGCGTCCGCTCCAGCGCCTTCATGCTGATGTACGGCGTGGTCTGGGTCTCGCTGATCTGGATGTACTGGACCGAAGTGCGCCGCACCGAAGTCATGGGCTCGCAGGCCACCGCTTTCAGCCTCAAGGGCTGACCCTCATTCATCCCAAGGAACCATCATGAACAACACCACCAGGGAATCGGGCGCCACCATCACCGACTGGCGCCCCGAGGACGAAAAGTTCTGGGAAAGCACGGGCAAGAGAACAGCCTACCGCAACCTCTGGATCTCGGTGCCGGCCCTGCTCTGCGGCTTCGCCATCTGGGGCATGTGGGGCATCATCACCGTGCAGATGCTCAACCTGGGTTTCCCCTTCACCCAGGCCGAGCTTTTCACGCTGACCGCCATCGCGGGCCTGGCCGGCGCCACCATGCGCATCCCGGCCAGCTTCCTGATCCGGCTGGCCGGCGGGCGCAACACCATCTTCCTGACCACCGCGATGCTGCTCGCGCCGGCCATCGGCACCGGCATCGTGCTGCAGCA
>JAGWTL010000283.1 GCA_028869035.1 Burkholderiales bacterium
GAGTCGGCGCGTGCGCAATGCGAGCAGCAGATCAAGGGCCTGGCCGCCGCCTGCCAGTGAAAGCAAACTCAGTCCTGCAGCGCGGCCCACATCTGCTGGTCGCGCTCGGCGGTCCAGATGCGCGGGTTCCTGATGCCGCTGGCCTCGTCATAGGCCC
The DNA here is from genome assembly GCA_028869035.1 of Burkholderiales bacterium. Classification (GTDB taxonomy): domain Bacteria; phylum Pseudomonadota; class Gammaproteobacteria; order Burkholderiales; family Burkholderiaceae_C; genus Hylemonella. Next base: position 158 of record JAGWTL010000283.1, read on the forward strand.
GGCTCACGTCGAAGGGCAGGCAGTGCTCGTAGATGAAGACATGGCCGAAGACCGGGTCCATGCGCTTGCGCGTGTGGGCCATGGCGGCTTTCAGGTCCATGCCCTGCGCCACGGCTTCCTTGCCGGCCTGGAACAGCGTCTGAACCCAGCGTTTCGTGTAATCCAGCGCCTTGTTGACGTTGGCCTGGCCCTTCATGGCCTCGCCACGGCCGGGCACGATGCACTCCGCTTTAAGGGCGCGCAGGGCTTCCAGCGTGGCGGGCCATTCGGCCAGTTGGGCATCGCCGGTGTAGACACCGGCCTCGTACTCGACCAGGTCGCCCGAATACAGCACCTTCTCCTCCTCCACCCAGGCGATGGTGTCGCCGCGCGTGTGGCCGGGGCCGGGGCTCCATATCTGCACCACCACGCCGCCCAGGTTGAGGGACAGCTTGCCCGGCACTTCGCCGCGCGCGGGGTTGCCGCCGCCGATGACCATGGTCGGCCAGGTCAGGCCGGGCACGGTCTCGGCGTTGCGGAACAGGCGCGGGAAGCGCTCCATCTCGCTTTGCATGTCCTGCGCGCCGCGCTCGCGGATCAGCTCCAGCGTGCCCTGGCTGGCGATGATCTCGGTGGCGCCTTCGGCGGCATAGGCGTAGGCGCCGAGCACGCGCACCGCGTGGTAGTGCGTGAGCAGCACGTACTTGATGGGCAGATCGCTGACGGTGCGGATCTTGGCAATCAGGTCCCGCGCCATGGCCGGCGTGGCGGTGGCGTCGCTGACCAGGATGAACCGCTCGCCGATGATGACACCCGAGTTCGGGTCACCCTCGGTGGTGTAGGCCCAGCAGTGCTCACTGAGCTGCTCGAAGGTGATCTTCTTGTCGGCCAGGTCGGCCTGCGAGGCGAAGGCTTTGCTCATGAGGGGCTCCTTGGTGAGGCGGGCACTCAGCCCATTCCGGACACTGGCCACACCACGCCGTTGTCGTTGAGGATGGCCTCCAGCGGCACGTCGTGCGGCTCGGGCTCGAAGTCGTCGAGGTAACCCTGGGTGTAGCCCAGGCCCACGGTGTAGGGCTTGGGCTGCAGCGTGGCCAGGGTGCGGTCGTAGAAGCCGCCGCCGTAGCCCAGGCGATAACCGCCGGCCCCGTAGCCCACGCAGGGCACAAAGAGCAGGGTGGGCACGATGAGCTCGGTGTCCTTCGGTTTCGGGATGCCGTAGGCGTCCTCTTCCATGGGGCAGCCGGGGTACCAGGCGTGGAAGGTCAGGGTCTTGTGCACCTTGTCGATCACGGGCAGGCCGATGCGCCGCGGCTGCGGATTGTCCAGCAGTTCGCCGTCCTCTTTCCAGCGGTGCAGAGCCGGCAGGGGATCGAATTCACCCTTGATGGGCCAGTAGGCGCCGATCACAAGGTCGCTGCGCCCCACGAGCCAGATGCGCATGACCTGTTGCAAAAGCGCCGCACGCTGTAGGCGATCGGGCAGGTTCAAGCGTTCAGTAATGAGCCGCTGGCGCAGGTTTTTCTTCTCTTGCGCCCTTTTTGCCTCGGATGTGTCCATAATTTCCACATGCAGTTTCAAGTCATTCTGACAGCTATCGCGCTGGCACTGGGCCTGGCCCTGCCCGCAACGGCCGCGTCGAGCAAAGTCAAGCCCCGAGCCAAGCCCGATCAGGACGCCCTGATCACGGACATGGCCGAAGCCTACAAGAAACCCGACAGCAAGCGCCTGTCCTCCCTGCTGCCCCAGGTCCAGGGCCATGTGCTGGAGCCCTGGGCCGCCTACTGGGAGCTCAGCGCCCGCCTGGACGACGCCAAACCGGCCGAGGTCGACAATTTTCTGAGCCGCTACGCCGGCACCTACCAGGAGGACCGCCTGCGCAACGACTGGCTGCTGCAACTGGGCAAGCGCAAGGACTGGCCGCGTTTCCAGGTCGAGTACGCCAAGTTCCGCATGCACGACGACATCGAGGTGCGCTGCCACGCCCTGCACGCGGCCTACGCCACCAGCGGCGAAGACGTGGCGGCCCAGGTGCAGGAGCTCTGGTTGTCGCAGCGTGACCCGGACGACGGCTGCGCCGCCGCCGCCGAGCGCCTGCTCAAGGACGACAAGCTGGACGCCATGGTGGCCTGGCGCCGCGCCCGCCTGGGCTTCGAGTTCGACAAGCCGCGCATCGCCCAGCAGGCCGTGGGCCTGCTGGGCGCCGACTGGGCCAGCGGCCTCAACACCCTCTACGCCAACCCCAAGCGCTACCTGGACGAAAAGCTCACCGCCTTCCGCCCCAAGACGCGTGAATGGGTGACGCTGGCCATGATCCGCCTGGCGTCGAGCGACCCCGAGGCCGCCGCCGAGGAGCTCAACAAGCTGCGCTGGCGCGCCCAGCTCACGCAGGAAGAGCGCAGCTGGGTCTGGGGCGTGATCGGCAAGCGCGCCGCGCGCACCCTGTCCGACAAGGCCCTCGCTTATTACGCCCAGGGCGACGAGCGCCACATGCACAGCGACCACCTGGTGTGGAAGGTGCGCGCGGCCCTGCGCGCCAACGACTGGCAGCAGGTCCACGACGGCATTGCCGCATTGAGTGAAGCGCAGCTGCGCGACCCGACCTGGATCTACTGGCGTGCCCGCGCCCTGCTGGCCCTGCAGGCCCCCAATGCCGAGCTGCGCGCGCGCACCCTGCTGCAGTCCATCGCCTCGCCGCGCGGTTTCTACGAGCAACTGGCCATGGAGGAGCTGGGCCAGCGCATCAGCGTACCGCCCGCACCGGCGCCGCTCACCGAGGACGAACTGCAGGCCGCGCGCGACAACGCCAGCCTCAAGCGCGCGCTCTACGCCATCCAGATCGGCCTGCGCACGGAGGGTGTGCGCGAGTGGAACTACAGCACCAACCTGCACCAGCGCGGCGGCATGAACGACCGCGAACTGCTGGCCGCAGCGGCCATCGCCTGCGAACAGCAGGTGTGGGACCGCTGCATCAACGCCAGCGAACGCACCCGCACGACCATGGACTACGCGCAGCGTTTCCCCACGCCCTTCAAACAGGAAGTGCAGCAGCGCGCCGAACTCACCGGCCTGGAGCCGGCCTTCGTCTATGGCCTGATCCGCCAGGAAAGCCGTTTCATCCCGGAAGCCAAGTCCGGCGTGGGCGCGGCCGGACTCATGCAGGTCATGCCGGCCACCGCACGCTGGACGGCGCGGCGCATCGGCATGAACAATTTCAAGCCCAAGCAGATCACCGAGCGTCACACCAACATCGCCATCGGCACGGGTTACCTCAAGCTGGTGCTCGATGCCTTCGACGGCTCCATGCCTCTGGCCGCAGCCGCCTACAACGCCGGCCCCAGCCGCTCCAAGGCCTGGCGCGGCCAGACCGGCGATCCGGTGCTCGAAGCCGCCATCTGGACCGAGAACATCCCCTTCGGCGAGACGCGCGACTACGTCAAGAAAGTGCTGTCGAACACCGTCAACTACGCCGCCGTATTAAGCGGTGAGCCCCAGTCGCTCAAGGCCCGCCTGGGTTTTGTCGGCCCGCTGGGCGTGGACAAGCCCGAACCCGTCGAAGAGCTCCCATGAAACGAGTACTGCTGCTGGGCGGCACGGGTTTCGTCGGTCGCCACATCTGCGAACGGCTGGCCCGCCTGGGCTGGGCCATGACGGTGCCCACGCGCCGCGCGTCCAACGCCAGCCATGTGCAGCATCTGCCCGGGCTCACGGTGCTGGAGGCGGACGTCCATGACGAAGCCACGCTGCGCCAGCTGCTCGCCGGCCACGACGCCGTCATCAACCTGGTGGCCATCCTGCACGGCGATGAAGCCGCCTTCCAGCGCACCCACGTCGAACTGCCCGAGAAGCTGGCCCACGCCTGCCTGGGCACCGGCGTGAAACGCCTGGTGCACATCGGCGCTCTGGGCGCCGAGCCGGCCGCCGCAGCTAGCGCCCCCTCGCGTTACCTGCGCAGCAAGTCACGCGGCGAAGCGGCCCTGCAGGCCGCGGCCGCCCAGGGCC
>JAGWTL010000284.1 GCA_028869035.1 Burkholderiales bacterium
GAGGAACGCACGGCCATCAATGCCGGGCGCTGGTTTTCCACCCTGTCACCCTCACTGCGACACGACATCCTGCGATATGCCTATGTACGACGCCACAAGGACGGCGATCTTCTCGCGGCACGGGGCGAACCGCCCGAAGAATGGATCGCCTGCGCCAAGGGGGCCGTGCGCGTGAGCTCCATCTCGATCTCGGGCAAGCAGGTCACGCTCACCTATGTGGAACCCGGCGTCTGGTTCGGCGACGTGGCCATCTTCGACGGCGACCGGCGCACGCACGACGCCTATGCCCATGGCGACACGACCACCCTGTGCGTGGCCAAGGCCGATTTCAAGAAGATCCTCGCCAGCCACGTCGAGCTCTACGAAGCCCTGCTGCGCCTGCACGCGCGCCGCATCCGCCAGCTCTACGGCCTGGTCGAAGACCTCAACACCCTGCCGCTGCGCGCGCGACTGGCCAAGCAGCTGCTGCACCTGCTGCGCAGCTACGGCGTCTCCTCGCTGAGCGACAGCCGCGAGATGCGCATCGGCCTGCAGCTCGCGCAGGAGGAACTGGCCCAGCTGCTGGGCGCCTCGCGCCAGCGCGTGAACCAGGAGCTCAAGGCCATGGAGCGTGAGGAAGTCATCCGCATCGAACCGGGCGGCCTGGTGGTGCGCAACCGCGATGCGCTGATGCACATCGTCGAATCCGACCATTGAACACGGCCCGCCGTCCCCACCCATGAGCGAACTCGAACAGCAATACGTCGGCACCCGCCCCGTCTCCGCCGCCCACGCCTTCGATGTGGCTGCCCTGCAGACCTGGTTGGGCGAAAACCTGCCGGATTTTGCCGGTCCGCTGACCGTGGAAGCCTTCAAGGGCGGCCAGTCCAACCCGACTTACAAACTCATCACCCCGGCGCGCAGCTATGTGATGCGCGCCAAACCCGGACCGGTGGCCAAGCTGCTGCCCTCGGCCCATGCGATCGAGCGCGAATACACCGTGATGCATGGCCTGCACGGCACCGCGGTGCCGGTGCCGCAGATGTCCGTCCTGTGCGAGGACGAGGCAGTGATCGGCCGCGCCTTCTACATCATGGAGTTCATGCCCGGGCGCATCCTGTGGGAACAGTCCCTGCCCGACTTCGACCCGGCCGGCCGGCGCGCCATGTACCTGGAGATGAACCGCGTCATCGCTGCCCTGCACAAGGTCAATTTCGCCGAGCGCGGCCTGGCCGGCTACGGCAAGCCGGGCAACTACGTCGAGCGCCAGATCGGCCGCTGGAGCAAGCAGTACCGCGCCTCGGCCGACGGCGCCGGCGCCCTGTCCCAGCCCATCCCGGAAATGGAAAAGCTGATCGACTGGCTGCCCGTCCACCTGCCCGCCAGCGCGCGCGATGAAAGTCTGGTCAGCATCGTGCATGGGGACTACCGGCTCGACAACCTGATGTTCCACGCCAGCGAGCCGCGCGTGATCGCCGTGCTGGACTGGGAGCTCTCCACCCTGGGCCATCCGCTGGCCGACTTCGCCTACCACTGCATGGCCTGGCACATCCCCCCGGGCGCGTTCCGCGGCATCGGCGGCCTGGACCTGGCGGCGCTAGGCATCCCATCTGAGGATGAGTACATCCGCCTCTACTGCGAGCGCACCGGCCTGGCCACACCCGCCACCTTGAAAGCCGACTGGAATTTCTACATGGCCTACAACATGTTCCGTATCGCCGCCATCCTGCAAGGCATTGCCAAGCGGGTCGAGAACGGCACAGCCTCCAGCGCCCAGGCGCAGAAATCCGCAGCCGGCGCACGCCCCATGGCCGCCATGGCCTGGCAGTTTGCCCAGCAGGCCTGAAACCCGACGAAACGCATCACCCCCAGGAGCTAAGCATGGACTTCGACTACTCGCCCAAAACCAAGGACTTCCAGGCCCGCCTGCTGAAGTTCATGGACGACCACATCTACCCCAATGAACAGGCCATGCACGAAGAGCTGGAGGCCAACACCGCCGCCGGCAAGCGCTGGACACCGCTGCAACTGATCGAAAAACTCAAGATCGAGGCCCAGAAGCAGGGCCTGTGGAACCTCTTCCTCCCGAAAGACAGCGCCGAGATCGCGGGGGTCCAGGCCGCCGGCCTGACCAATCAGGAATACGCCCCGCTGGCCGAGATCATGGGCCGTGTGCACTGGGCCTCCGAGGTCTTCAACTGCTCGGCCCCCGACACCGGCAATATGGAGACCATCGCGCGCTACGGCACCGAGCGGCACCGCAAGGAATGGCTGCAGCCCCTGCTGGCCGGCAAGATCCGCTCGGCCTTCGCCATGACCGAACCCGACGTGGCCTCGAGTGATGCCACCAACATCGCCACCCGCATCGAGCGCCAGGGCGACGAGTATGTGATCAACGGCCGCAAGTGGTGGACCTCGGGCGCCGGTGACCCGCGCTGCGCCATCTACATCCTGATGGGCAAGACCGACCCGGAGGCGCCGCGCCACTCACAGCAGAGCATGATCCTGGTGCCGGCCAACACGCCCGGCGTCAAGATCCTGCGCCCCCTGAATGTTCTGGGCTACGACGACGCGCCGCACGGCCACATGGAAGTGGACTTCAAGGACGTGCGCGTGCCGGCCTCCAGCATCCTGCTCGGTGAAGGCCGCGGTTTCGAGATCGCCCAGGGCCGCCTGGGCCCGGGGCGCATCCACCATTGCATGCGTCTGATCGGCCAGGCCGAGCGCGCGCTGGAGTACATGTGCAAGCGCGCCTCCTCGCGCGTGGCCTTCGGCAAGCCGGTGGCGGCCCAGACCGTGACACAGGAACGCATCGCCGAGGCGCGGTGCAAGATCGACATGGCGCGTCTGCTCACGCTCAAGGCCGCCTGGATGATGGACGTGGCCGGCAACAAGTTCGCCAAGAACGAGATCGCCATGATCAAGGTGGTGGCGCCCAGCATGGCCTGCCAGGTGATCGACTGGGCCATGCAGGTGCACGGCGGCGGCGGCATGTGCCAGGACTTCCCCCTGGCCTACAGCTATGCCCACGCCCGCACCCTGCGTTTTGCCGACGGCCCGGACGAGGTGCACCGCAACGCGATCGCCAAGCTGGAGCTGGGCAAGTACGCCCTCAACCCGAAGCCGGTGGAGATGCCCATCACACGTGGTTGCTGAAAAGCAAGCACAATCAAAGGGGCAGAAAGTTCTGCCCCTTTTTCGTTTGGAGATGCAGATGATCGACGTTTATTCCTGGGCCACGCCCAATGGCCACAAAGTCCACATCATGCTGGAAGAGTGCGACCTGCCCTACCGCGCGCATCCCATCAACATCGGCGCTGGCGACCAGTTCAAGCCCGAGTTCCTGGCGATCAGCCCGAACAACAAGATCCCGGCCCTCGTCGACTCCGAGGGCCCGGACGGCCGGCCGATCTCGCTGTTCGAATCAGGCGCCATCCTGCTCTACCTGGCCGCCAAGACCGGCAAGTTCCTCCCGAAGACGGACCGGCAGAAATTCGAAGTCTTGCAGTGGCTGATGTTCCAGATGGGCGGCGTCGGCCCCATGCTGGGCCAAGCCCATCACTTTCGCATCTACGCACCCGAGAAGATCGACTACGCCGTGAACCGCTACACCAACGAGGCCAAGCGCCTTTATGGCGTGATGGACAAACAGCTCGCGCAACACCGCTACATCGCAGGCGACGAATACTCTATTGCCGACATCGCCATCTTCCCCTGGCTGCGCAGCTGGAAGAACCAGGGCATCGACTGGGCCGACTATCCACACCTGAAGCAATGGTTCGATGCCATCGCGGATCGCCCGGCCGTGGTGCGCGGCGTGCAGGTGCTGGCCGACCAGCGCAAGCCCCTGGTGGACGACAAGGCGCGCGAGATGATGTTCGGCGCCACGCAATACCAGCGGCGCTAGGACCTGCTCACGCCTTACCAGGGCTTGTCGGGCAGCCCTGACCAGAGCGCGTCCAGGTCAGGAAATTTCCATAGCGCCGGATCTTCGCGACCGGAGATCTTGTCATGGCAACTGGGTGCCGACAGGTCGACGATCTCGGGTGTGATGCGCAGGCTGGCCTTGGTGGAGTAAAACACCTTGACCAGCGGCGCGGTCAGCGCCTTGTTCGACTGCTCCACCACCACC
>JAGWTL010000285.1 GCA_028869035.1 Burkholderiales bacterium
CAGGGCCTCCAGGCCATTCATGTCCGGCAGGTGGTAGTCCAGCAGAACCAGATCGAGTTCTGGTTCCTGCTGCGCCAGCTCGAAGGCCCGGGCGCAGGAGCCCGCTTCCAGCACATCCACGTCGTTTTCCAGCCCGCGCAGCACCTGGCGCAGACCCTCACGGATCAAGGCGTGATCATCGACAACCAGAATCTTCAACGTGTTTCCCGGCAGAGCGCAAAGCAGCAGGCATGGTAGCGCATATGCCCCGGGGCTCCGGCGTGTTCATGCACGAACGGCTTGCTTTGAGCGGCCCTGCCGTGTTCAGCGCAGCGGTGTGGGTACGGTGGGAATATGGTCCTGGTCGTCACGATACAGGTCGTTGGCCGAGGGGGGCAGGTCGAATTTGCCCAGATCGGCAGACACCCGCCAGTAGGCCGGGCCCGGCATGCGGGTGTGGGGGAAGCCGCAGGTCGGGGCAAACACCCAGGCCATGACGTGCGCGCCGTGGTTGTTGCTCGGGTCGAAATGCTGCAGGCCTTGCAGGATCTGTTGCTTGAGCAGGGGGGCGTAGCGCAGCAGGCCCTCGTGCCAGGTGTAGACGATCAGGTTGATCTGGAAGTTCTGGACCTGGCCGCTGTGCGGCCGCGCAATGACTTCACAGCCGACCCAGTCGATCGGGATGCCATTGAGCCGCAGGGTGTCGCGCAGGACCATGCGGACCAGATCGCGGTAGTTGATGGGATTCTGGGACTGGATGGACGAGCCTGTCGTCGACGGGCTGTCGGCCGAGACGCCGCGACTGGAGGGGTTGCGCGAGGAACGGAACATATCGAACATGGAAGAGCACTCCCGGGTTAACAGAGAAACCGATCCAGCCCGTTGTGTCCCGGGCCCTTCACCAACGACACTTTCATTATAGGTATTTGGTCGCGGCTGACCAGCGTTATCACCATCCGTCGAATGCACGGTTCAGGCTCACCCATGGTGCGAGGCGGCAGTGTCTTGGCTATCGGCGGCGAGACAGGGAGGGGTTTCCCACATCGCCGGACTGCCTGTCGAAAAAAAGCCCGCCGGATGGCGGGCCTGGAGACGGGCCGGAGAGCCGGCTTCAGCCGTGGAAACGCATCATCAGCGGCACGATCAGCAGTGCCACGATGTTGATGATCTTGATCAAGGGGTTGACGGCCGGGCCGGCGGTGTCCTTGTAGGGATCGCCCACGGTGTCGCCGGTGACGGCGGCCTTGTGCGCTTCGCTGCCCTTGCCACCATGGTGGCCGTCCTCGATGTATTTCTTGGCGTTGTCCCAGGCGCCGCCGCCGGTGCACATGGAGATGGCGACGAAGAGACCGGTCACGATGGTGCCCATCAGCAGGCCGCCGAGTGCGGCCGGGCCGAGCACCAGGCCGACCAGGATCGGCACCACCACCGGCAGCAGCGAGGGGATCATCATCTCCCTGATGGCGGCCGTGGTCAGCATGTCGACCGCCGTGTCGTACTCGGGCTTGCCCGAGCCGTCCATGATGCCCTTGATGTCGCGGAACTGGCGGCGCACTTCGACCACCACCGCACCGGCGGCGCGGCCCACGGCTTCCATGGCCATGGCGCCGAAGAGGTAGGGAATCAGGCCGCCGATGATGAGGCCGATGATGACCATCGGGTTGCTCAGGTCGAAGCTGATCACCTTGCCGTAGGACTCCAGCTTGTGGGTGTAGTCGGCAAACAGCACCAGTGCAGCCAGGCCGGCCGAGCCGATGGCGTAACCCTTGGTCACGGCCTTGGTGGTGTTGCCCACGGCGTCCAGCGGGTCGGTGATGTCACGCACGCTGGAGGGCAGCTCGGCCATCTCGGCGATGCCGCCGGCGTTGTCGGTGATGGGGCCGTAGGCGTCCAGGGCCACCACGATGCCGGCCATGCTCAGCATGGAGGTGGCGGCAATGGCGATGCCGTACAGGCCGGCCAGCTGGAAGGACACCCAGATCGCGATACACACGAAGATCACGGGCCAGGCGGTGGAGCGCATGGACACGCCCAGGCCGGCGATGATGTTGGTGCCGTGGCCGGTGGTGGAGGCCTGGGCGATGTGCTGGACCGGGGCGTACTGCGTGCCGGTGTAGTACTCGGTGATCCAGACCAGGGCGGCGGTCAGCACCAGGCCGACGGCGCAGGCGCCGAACAGGCGCATCTGGCTGCCGGCGGCGGTGATGGCGTTGTCCGGCATCAGCCACATCGTGACGAAGAAGAAGGCGATCAGCGAGAGCACGCCGGCCACGGCCAGGCCCTTGTACAGGGCCGGCATCACGTTTTTCATGCCCGGTGCGGCCTTGACGAAGAAGCAGCCGATGATGGAGGCGACGATGGACACGGCCCCCAGGGCCAGCGGGTAGACCACGGCGCTGGTGCCGGCGCCGGTGACCAGCAGGGCGCCCAGCACCATGGTGGCGATCAGCGTCACGGCGTAGGTTTCGAACAGGTCGGCGGCCATGCCGGCGCAGTCGCCCACGTTGTCGCCCACGTTGTCGGCGATCACGGCCGGGTTGCGCGGATCGTCCTCGGGGATGCCGGCCTCGACCTTGCCGACCAGGTCGGCACCGACGTCGGCGCCCTTGGTGAAGATGCCGCCGCCCAGGCGGGCGAAGATGGAGATCAGCGAGGATCCGAAGGCGAAGCCGATCAGCGGGTTGAGCAGCTTGGCCAGGTTGCTGCTGGCGTTCAGGTTGCCGTTGCCCACCAGGAACCAGTAGAAAGCCGTCACGCCCAGCAGGCCCAGTCCCACCACCAGCATGCCGGTGATGGCGCCGCCGCGGAAGGCCACGTCCAGCGCCGGGCCGATGCCACGGGTGGCGGCCTGCGCGGTGCGTACATTGGCGCGTACCGAGACGTTCATGCCGATGAAGCCGCAGGCGCCCGAGAGCACGGCGCCGACGATAAAGCCGACGGCGGTCTGGCCGTCGAGGAAGAGGCCGATCAGGATGGTCAGCACGACGCCGACGATGGCGATGGTCTTGTATTGGCGCGCCAGGTAGGCGGCGGCGCCGGTCTGGATGGCCGCTGCGATTTCCTGCATTCGCGCGTTGCCGGCGTCTTGCGAGAGGATCCAGCTGCGGGCCCAGATGCCGTAAGCCACGGCGATGAGTCCGCACACGAGCGCCAGTATCAGCGCTGAATTGCCTGTCATATCAATCTCCTGTGTTGTATCGCGTAGGGGGGGCAACGCAGGGGGCGGTGCCACCGATGCGTTGCTTCCTCGCCGCGACAGCCCACAGGTCTGACAGGACGATTGGCCAACGGGCGGACTGTAACGTGAAAACAGCCCGATTCAAGAGGACGTCAGTGCGGAGCAAGTAAAATCAGGGTTAATACCGATCTCTTTCCGTTTCAACTCAGCAAGAAGCAACCATGTCCCTCGACAACGTCACCCCCGGCAAGAATGTTCCCGAAGCCTTCAACGTGATCATCGAAATCCCGATGAACGCCGACCCCATCAAGTACGAAGTCGACAAGGAAACCGGCGCCATCTTCGTGGACCGTTTCATGAGCACGGCCATGCACTACCCGACCAACTACGGTTATGTGCCCAAGACCATCTCGGGCGACGGCGATCCGGTCGACGTGCTGGTCATCACTCCGGTCCCGCTGATTCCGGGCGTGGTGGTGCCCTGCCGTCCGATCGGCATTCTCAAGATGACGGACGAGGCCGGTGAAGACGGCAAGGTGCTGGCCGTGCCCACCGACAAGATCCTCTCGCTCTATACCCAATGGCAAAAACCCGAAGACCTGAACCCGATGCGCCTCAAGACCATCGAGCATTTCTTCGAGCATTACAAGGACCTTGAGCCGGGCAAGTGGGTGAAGGTGCAGGGCTGGGAAGGCCCGGATTCGGCCAAGAAGGAAATCATGGACGGCATCGCCAATTACAAGAGCAAGCAGTCCAAGAGCTGATTGCCGCAAGAGACTGCAACGCCGTCAGGCCCATTGGGTCTGACGGCGTTTTTTATGCATCGGCCGTGGAATCGCAGGGCGGATTCAAATGCCGAGTGCAACACACTTCCAGAAGGAGACCGTTGCATGAAAGCCACCTACACCCACCTGAGCGCCGAGGA
>JAGWTL010000286.1 GCA_028869035.1 Burkholderiales bacterium
TTGGAGGCGATCACCTCGCCCTGCTCGGTCAGGCGGATCTGGCCGCGCACCGTGCCCGGGGGCTGGGCCAGGATGGCCTGGTAGCTGGGGCCGCCGCCGCGCCCCACGGTGCCGCCGCGGCCGTGGAACAGGCGCAGTTGTACACCGTGCAATTGATCGAACAATTCAACGAGGGCGATCTCGGCGCGGTAGAGTTCCCAGTTGCTGGTGAAGATGCCGCCGTCCTTGTTGCTGTCGGAATAGCCCAGCATGATGTCCTGCTCGCCGCCGCTGCGCCGGATCAGGGCGGCGATGCCGGGCAGGGCGTAGTAGTCGCGCATGATGGGCGCGGCCTGGCGCAGGTCTTCGATGGTCTCGAACAGGGGCACGACGATCAGGTCGCTCACGCAGCCGGGCTCGTCCCGGACGCCGCCGGGCCGCCCCAAGGCGTGAGCGCCCCCCTGGGGGGCGGCGTCAGCGTGGGGGTCGTCCAATGTGCCGCGCATCAAGCCCACTTCCTTCTGCAGCAGCAGCACTTCCAGCAGGTCGCTCACCGTCTCGGTGTGGCTGATGATGTAGTGGCGGATGGCCTCATGGCCGTAGCGCTGACGCATCTGGCGCGCGGTCTCGAACACGGCGAGCTCGCTTTGCGCGCGCGCGCTGTAGTCCACACCGACCACACGCAGCGGCCGGGCGTCGCCCAGCAGGCGCAGCAGCAGGGCGCGCTTGGCCATTTCGTCGAGTTTCGAATACTGCGGCTCGACACGGGCCGTGGCCAGCAGTTCGGCGATGACTTCCTCGTGCTTGTCCGAGCTCTGGCGCAGGTCCAGCGTGGCCAGATGGAAGCCGAAGACTTGCACCGCGCGGATCAGCGGACGCAGGCGCTGCTGGGTCAGGGCCACACCGTGGTGCGCTTTCAGCGAGTTCTCGATGGTCTGCAGGTCGGCCAGGAAGTCTGCGGCGCCGGCGTAGGGGTTCTGCGGCGCCACGGCGTGGCGGGCGGCCTCGGTGCCGGTGAGCGCCTGCAGGGTGGCGGCCAGGCGCGCGTACATGCCGGTCAGCGCGCGGCGGTAGGGTTCGTCCTTGCGGTGTTCGCTGGTGTCGGGCGAGCTGTCGGCCAGCCGGCGCATCTCGGGGCTGCAGCCCACCAGCAGGTCGGAGACGGACAGCTCAGCACCCATCAGGTGCACTTCTGTCAGGTAGTGGCGCAGGGCCACCTCGGCCTGGCGGCCCAGGGCCATGACCATGGTGTGCGCGCCTACATTGGGGTTGCCGTCGCGGTCGCCGCCGATCCAGTGGCCCATGCGCAGGAAGCTGTGCACATGGGCCTGGCCCAGCTCGTGCTCCAGGTTGGCGTAGATGGCCGGGATTTCGCGCAGGAAGGTGGGTTCGTAATAACTGAGCGCGTTGTCGATCTCGTCTTCCACCTGGAGCTTGCTGCTGCGCACCAGGCGGGTCTGCCAAAGCTGCAACACGCGCGCGCGCAGCAGGGCCTCGTTGCTGGCGAGTTCACGCGGGGTCAGCATGTCCTTGCGCGGGTCGACGCCGACGGCGCGGGTTTTGATCTCGTCGCGCTGGGTCAGCAGGCGCGCGATGTCGCGCTCGGCGTCCAGGATGCTCTTGCGCTGCACTTCGGTGGGGTGGGCGGTGAGCACGGGCGAGAGGTAGCTGTGCGCCAGGGTGTTGGCGATCATCTTGGGGCTGATGCCGGCCCAGCGCAGGCGCGAGAGCGCCACGTCGATGCTGCCTTCCTGCTCGTTGCCGGCACGCTCGTGCACGGCGCGGCGACGGATGTGGTGGCGGTCCTCGGCCAGATTGGCGAGGTGGCTGAAGTAGGTAAAGGCGCGGATCACGCTGACCGTCTGGTCGTCGCTCAGGCCCTTGAGCAGTTTCTTGAGGGTCTTGTCGGCCTCGGTGTCGGCGTCGCGGCGGAAGGCCACCGAGAGCTTGCGGATCTGTTCGATCAGCTCATAGGCGGGCGCACCGGCCTGTTCGCGGATCACATCGCCGAGGATGCGGCCGAGCAGGCGGATGTCTTCAACCAGGGGGCGTTCGTTGTCTCTGGAGCGGGCGACGGTGGCGGGCATGACGATGTGCGGTGTAGTGGTAAAACTAAAGCTGTGCGATGCCATGCTAGCATCGCCGGCCCACTGATGAATCCGTATTCCACGACTGATGAATCCGTGCTTTCGAACGACAACTGACAGCCAAATGAAACTGACCATCGCCACCCGTGAGAGCCGCCTGGCCCTGTGGCAGGCCGAACACGTGAAGGCCCTGCTGGAACAGCGGGGCCACAGCGTCACGCTGCTGGGCATGACCACCAAGGGCGACCAGATCCTGGACCGCTCGCTGAGCAAGGTCGGCGGCAAGGGCCTCTTCGTCAAGGAACTCGAAGTCGCACTGGAAGAGGGCCGTGCCGACCTGGCCGTGCATTCGCTCAAGGACGTGCCCATGGAGCTGCCCGGGGGTTTCGTGCTGGCCTGTGTGATGGAGCGCGAAGACCCGCGTGACGCCTTTGTCTCCCCCAAATACGCCAACCTCGCCGCGCTGCCCCGGGGCGCCGTGGTGGGCACCTCCAGCCTGCGCCGCGTGGCCTTGCTGCGCGCAGCCCGCCCTGACCTGAAGATCGAGCCCTTGCGCGGCAACCTAGACACACGCCTGCGCAAGCTGGACGAGGGCCAGTACGACGCCATCGTGCTGGCCGCGGCCGGCCTCAAGCGCCTGGGCCTGGAAAACCGCATCCGCTCGGTCTTCGCGCCGTCCGAGATGCTGCCCGCCGCCGGCCAGGGCGCGCTGGGCATCGAGATCCGCAGCGACCGCGCCGATGTGCAGGAGGCGCTGGGGCCGCTGACGCACCCGGGCACCTGGTTGCGCGTGGCCGCCGAGCGCGCCGTGAGCCGGGCCCTGGGCGGCAGCTGCTCCATGCCCTTGGCGGCCTATGCCACGCTGGCGGGCTCAAGCCTGAGCATCCAGGCCGCCTGGGGCGACCCCGAGGGGCGCGTGTCTCTGGTGAGTGCCGATGCGTCAGCCCCGGCGACCGATCTGGCCGCGGCCGAAGTGCTGGGCACCCAGGTGGCGGCCCGGCTCAGGGATGGCGTGCTGCGGGCCGGCGGGTCGCTGGACACAGAGAAGCACTGAGCACCATGCGCGTCATCGTCACCCGCCCCCGGCGCGAAGCGCAGGACTGGGTGCAGGCGCTGCGGCAGGCCGGGCACGACGCACAGGCCCTGCCCCTGATAGAGATCGCCCCGGCACCCGATATGGCGGCGGTTCAGCAGGCCTGGCGGCAACTTGACACGTGTCTGGGCCTGATGTTCGTCAGCGCCAATGCCGTGGACGGTTTTTTTGCGGCCCGGCCGGCCGATGCGCACCTTTGTGCACAGGCCTGGGCCACCGGCCCCGGCACGGTCCAGGCGCTTTTGCGTGCCGGCCTGCCCGCGTCCCTCATCACCGCGCCGCCGGCCGATGCGCCACAGTTCGATTCCGAGGCCTTGTGGGCCTTGGTGGCCCAGCGCATCGTTCCCGGCAGCCGTGTACTGATCGTGCGCGGGGCCGATGCGGCTGAGAGCAGCCCACAGGGCGCCGGGCGCGACTGGTTCGCGCGCCAGGTGGGCGCGGCCGGTGGCCAGGTGGACTTCGTCGCCAGTTACCAGCGCCAGCGCCCGCAGCTCGATGCCGTGCAGTTACGACGGGCGCGGGCGGCGGCCGGTGACGGCTCGGTCTGGCTGTTCAGCAGCAGCGAGGCCGTGTCGAACCTGCAGGCCAGCCTGCCGCAGCAGGACTGGCGCGCTGCGCGCGCCGTGGCCACGCATGCGCGCATCGCCCAGGCCGCACGCGCGGCCGGCTTTGCCCTGGTGCGCGAGTCACGCCCGGCCCTGGCCGACGTACGGGCCTCTATAGAATCGATGCAATGACGACACCCGAGCCCCTGGAACCCCAAGCCACCGGCAGCACGGAGCCTGCAGGCCCCGCAGCGTCTGCGCCATCTGCTGCGGTCGAAGCCGCGCCGACGACCTCGGTATCGCGTCCCCTGGTGCTGGCCCTGGGCGCTGCGGCCCTGCTGGCCCTCCTGCTCAGTGTCCTGCTGTGGGA
>JAGWTL010000016.1 GCA_028869035.1 Burkholderiales bacterium
CACGCTGGCGGCGATGGTGCTTGAAGGCGCCGGCGCCGAGTGGTCGGCCATCTACCTGCGCGACGTCTTTGGCGCCACGCCGGCCGTGGCCGGCAGCGCGGTGGCTGTCGGGGCCCTGGCCCAGGCGCTGGTGCGCCTGCTGGCCGACCGCTGGGTCGAACGCCACCACCCGGTGCGCGTGGCGCGTGGTCTGCTGTTGCTGCTGGGCGCCGGCGTGCTGGCGGTGTTTGCCGCACCGCACCCGGCGCTGGCGCTGCTGGGCTTTGCGCTGATGGGCGCGGGCACCAGCGCGATCTTCCCGCTGGCGATGTCGGCCGCCGCCCAGGCCACCGACCGGCCGGCCGCGGTGAACGTGGCGGCGCTGGCGCAGACGTCCTTCCTGGCCTTTCTGCTCGGGCCGCCCCTGCTGGGTGCCGTGGCCACCACCTGGGGCATACGCTGGTCGTTCGGCATCGGCCTGCCGCTGGTGGCCTTGGGCTGGTGGGCAGCCCGGGCGCTGCAGCCCACGGCAGCAGCCACGGTGCCAGCTGCCCACAAAAAGACCCCGGGGACGACCAGCGCACCCCGGGGTTGATCGGTCACCGGTCACTGCGCACTGGGGCGCAGTGCAGCCAGATCACATGTGGTCGATCATGACCTGGCCGAAGCCCGAGCACGACACCTGGGTCGCGCCCTCCATCAGGCGGGCGAAGTCGTAGGTGACCTTCTTGCTGGCGATGGCGCGCTCCATCGACGCCAGGATCAGGTCGGCGGCGGCCGTCCAGCCCATATGGCGCAACATCATCTCGGCCGACAGGATTTCGGAGCCCGGGTTGACGTAGTCCTTGCCGGCGTACTTGGGCGCGGTGCCGTGGGTGGCTTCGAACATGGCCACGGTGTCGGACAGATTGGCGCCAGGCGCGATGCCGATACCGCCGACCTGGGCCGCCAGCGCGTCGGAGATGTAGTCGCCATTGAGATTGAGCGTGGCCACCACGCTGTATTCGGCGGGACGCAGCAGGATCTGCTGCAGGAAGGCATCGGCAATGACATCCTTGATGACGATGTCCTTGCCGGTTTTCGGATGCCTGACCCTGCACCACGGGCCACCGTCGATCAGCTCGGCTGCGAACTCCTTCTGGGCCAGTCCATAGGCCCAGTCACGGAAGCCCCCCTCGGTGAACTTCATGATATTGCCCTTGTGCACGATGGTCACATTGGGCTTGTGGTTGTCGATGGCGTACTGGATGGCCTTGCGCATCAGACGCTCGGTGCCCTCGATGGACACCGGCTTGACGCCGAGGCCCGAGGTCTCGGGAAAACGGATCTTCTTGACCCCCATCTCATCGATCAGGAACTTGATGAGTTTTCGGGCTTGCGCGGACTCGGCTTCGTACTCGATACCGGCGTAGATGTCCTCCGAGTTCTCGCGAAAGATCACCATATTGGTCTTCTCGGGCTCCTTGAGCGGAGAAGGCACACCCTTGAAGTACTGCACCGGACGCAAGCAGACATACAGGTCCAGCTCCTGGCGCAAGGCCACATTGAGCGAGCGGATGCCGCCACCCACGGGCGTGGTCAGCGGACCCTTGATGGACACCACGTACTCACGCACCACGTCCAGGGTTTCCTGCGGCAGCCAGACGTCGGGGCCGTAGATCCGGGTCGCCTTCTCGCCGGCATAGACCTCCATCCAGTGGATCTTGCGCCGGCTGCCATAGGCTTTCTCCACGGCGGCATCGACCACCCGCAGCATCACCGGCGTGATGTCCAGCCCCGTGCCATCCCCCTCGATATACGGAATGATGGGCTGGTCCGGTACATGGAGCGACATGTCGGCGTTGACGGTGATTTTCTGGCCTAGGGTTGGCACCTGGATGTGCTGGTACATGGAAGCGGGACTCCGTGAGGGATGCATAGACAGACGGTGCCGACCCGGGTTTTCCGCAGGCGCACGTCGGATTGAACTTGTCGATAAATTTTAGTCTCTATTTCCGAGGTCCAAGGCGCCAGCCGCACCCCCGATCCGAGAATGACAGACAATCTCCAGGCTCGCAGTTCTAACGACCCGCCATGAACCGTCTGTTCCTACGCCTGTCCTTCCTGCTCTTCGCCCTGCCGGCGCTGGGCTGGGCACAGGATTTGCCTCAGCTCAATCTCCCACGTGTCACGCTCTCGGCCGGCATGCACCTGATCCACGCCCAAGTGGCTGCCACGAATGAGCAGCGTGCCACAGGCCTCATGTTTCGCAAGGAGATGCCCACCAGCGAGGGCATGCTGTTCGTCTTCGAGCAACCGTCCTCCCAGTGCTTCTGGATGAAGAACACCCTGCTGCCGCTGACCGCCGCCTTCGTGGCCGACGACGGCACCATCGTCAACCTTGCCGACATGAAACCGCAGACCACGAACTCCCACTGCTCCACCCAGCCCGTGCGCTATGTGCTGGAGATGAACCGGGGCTGGTTCGCCAAGCGCGGGCTCAAGGCGGGCAGCAAGCTGGGCGGCCAGCCCTTCGAACGCCGCCCCTGAACCACCAGCTCGGAGGTTTTCCACTCACGCCGGTCCCAAAAGAAAAGCGATCAGGATGGCTCCATCCTGATCGCCTCACGGCTGCCGCCTCTGCGACTCGGCTGTTGATCGGTCCGGCTTAAACCTTGACCGACGCCAGCGCAGCGTTCAGCGTCTTGCTCGGGCGCATCACGGTGTCGAGCTTGGCGAAATCAGGCTTGTAGTATCCGCCGATGTCGGCCGGCTTGCCCTGCACGGCGGCCAGTTCGGCCACGATGGTTTGCTCGTTGTCGCTCAGTTGCTTGGCCAACGCAGCGAACTGCGTCGCCAGGGCCTTGTCTTCGGTCTGCGCCGCCAGTTCCTGGGCCCAGTACATGGCCAGGTAGAACTGGCTGCCACGGTTGTCCAGCTGCCCCGTCTTCGGCGACGGGTTCTTGTTGTTGTCCAACAGCTTGCCGGTGGCAGCATCCAGGGTCCTGGCCAGGATCTTGGCCTTGGCGTTTCCGGTCTTGATGCCCAGATCCTCGAGTGACACCGCCAGCGCTAGGAATTCACCCAGGGAATCCCAGCGCAGGTGGTTTTCCTCCACCAGTTGCTGCACGTGCTTGGGTGCGGAGCCGCCGGCACCGGTTTCGTACATGCCGCCGCCGGCCATCAGCGGGACGATGGACAGCATCTTGGCGCTGGTGCCGAGCTCCATGATGGGGAAGAGATCGGTCAGGTAGTCCCGCAGGATGTTGCCGGTGGCCGAGATAGTGTCCAGGCCACGGATCACGCGCTCCAGCGTGTAGCGCATGGCACGCACCTGGGACATGATCTGAATGTCCAGGCCTGCGGTATCGTGTTCGTGCAGGTACATCTTGACCTTGGTGATCATCTGCGCCTCATGCGGACGGTAGGCGTCGAGCCAGAACACCACCGGCATGCCCGAGTTGCGGGCACGCGTGACGGCCAGCTTGACCCAGTCGCGGATGGCGGCGTCCTTCACCTGACACATGCGCCAGATGTCACCCTGCTCTACGTTCTGGCTCATCAGCACCTCGCCGGTGGCCAGGTCTGTGATGTTGGCGACGCCGTCCTCGGGGATCTCGAAGGTCTTGTCGTGTGAGCCGTATTCCTCGGCCTGCTGGGCCATCAGGCCCACGTTGGGCACCGTGCCCATGGTCTTGGGATCAAAGTTGCCGTGCCACTTGCAGAAGTTGATGATCTCCTGGTAGATGCGGGCAAAGGTGCTCTCGGGGATCACGGCCTTGACGTCCTTCAAACGGCCGTCGGCACCGTACATCTTGCCGCCGGCACGGATCATGGCCGGCATGGAGGCGTCCACGATCACGTCATTGGGCGAGTGGAAGTTGGTGATGCCCTTGGCGGAATCCACCATGGCCAGCTCGGGGCGGTGTTCGTGGCAAGCGTGCAGGTCGCGCTTGATCTCTTCCTGCTTGGACTGCGGCAGCGTGGCGATCTTGTTGTAGAGATCGATCATGCCGTTGTTCACGTTCACGCCCAACTCGTCGAACAGCTTGCCGTGCTTGGCAAACGCGTCGCTGTAGAAGATCTTCACGCAGTGACCGAAGACGATGGGGTGCGAAACCTTCATCATGGTCGCCTTGACGTGCAGCGAGAACATCACACCGGTCTTGTGCGCGTCCTCGATCTCCTTTTCGTAGAAGGCCAGCAGCGCCTTCTTGCTCATGAACATGCTGTCGATGATCTCGCGCTCCAGCAACGCGACCTTGGACTTGAGCGCGATGGTCTTGCCGCTCTTGGTGATCAGCTCCATTTTCACGTCGCGCGCCTTGTCCAGCGTCATCGACTTCTCGCCATGGTAGAAGTCGCCGTGGTGCATGTGCGAGACGTGAGTGCGCGAGGCCTGACTCCACTCGGCCATGGTGTGCGGGTTCTTGCGCGCGTATTCCTTGACGGCTCGCGGAGCGCGACGGTCGGAATTGCCCTCGCGCAGCACCGGATTCACCGCGCTGCCGGTGCACTTGGCATAACGTGCCTTGATGGCTTTTTCTTCCTCGGTCTTCGGGTTATCCGGGTAGTCCGGGATCTTGTAACCCTGGGCCTGCAGTTCCTTGATGGCGGCCATCAGCTGGGCCACGGAGGCGCTGATGTTGGGCAGCTTGATGATGTTGGCCTCTGGCTTGAGCGTGAGCTTGCCCAGCTCGGCCAGGGTATCGGGTACGCGCTGCGCCTCACTCAGGTATTCGGGGAACTGGCCCAGGATACGGCCAGCCACCGAGATGTCGCTGGTGGCTACGTTGACACCGGCCGGTGCAGCGAAGGTGCGAATGATGGGCAGGAAGGAGCTGGTCGCCAGCAGCGGGGCTTCGTCGGTCAGCGTGTAGATGATGGTGGATTGCTGGTTGCTCATTGCGTATCTCCAGATAACGTTACCGGTGCGGCGTCGGCCGGGTGGGCCGATGAACAAGCTTCGGATGGTGGGAGATTTTGCTTTCTGTGTGCTGACCTGCCCCCTGTTTTTGAATCAAAATCTCACGATGTGAAATTTTTATCAAGAAAAAGCAAAAATTTTTTACGATCAGTCTTATAGAAGAGGTCTTATAGAAGATAAAAGACTCCTGACCACCCCCGCGCCTGCCGCACAGCATGACAGTTCCGGCCCCGCGACGCAAACAAAAAGGGGCCGGCGGTCACCCACCGGGCCCTTGACGATCACAGCAGGACTCAGCCGAAATTCTTCTCGGCGAAAGACCAGTTGACCAGCTTGTCGAAGAAGTTGTCGACGAACTTCTGGCGCAGATTGCGGTAGTCGATGTAGTAGGCATGCTCCCACACGTCCACGGTCAGCAGGGCCTTGTCAGCCGTGGTCAGCGGGGTGCCGGCAGCGCCCGTGTTGACGATGTCGACCGAGCCGTCAGCCCTCTTGACCAGCCAGGTCCAGCCGGAACCGAAGTTGCCCACGGCGGACTTCACGAAGGCTTCCTTGAAGGCCGCGTAGCTGCCCCACTTGACCGTGATGGCCTGGGCCAGGGCGCCGCCGGGCTCGCCACCGCCGCCGGGTTTCATGCCGTTCCAGAAGAAGGTGTGGTTCCAGATCTGGGCCGCGTTGTTGTAGATGCCGCCGCTGGACTTCTTGACGATGGACTCCAGGTCCATGCTTTCGAATTCGGTTCCCTTCTGCAGATTGTTCAGGTTCACCACATAGGCGTTATGGTGTTTGCCATGATGAAACTCCAGGGCTTCCCTGGAGTAATGTGGTGAAAGGGCGTCGATGGCATAAGGTAGAGGGGGCAGGGTGTGTTCCATGAAGTCCTCGATGGGTTGTTGTTGAAAAGCCAAAGGCGCCGATTGTAAGAACTGGCGCTTCGGCCCGGGCGATAAGGTCGAATCTACCTTGCCCGCCGTAAGGTGGTCGGAAAGACACAGCGGCAACCTGCGCGAGTGATCCTTCAGCCATAATCGCCCTTGATTTGAATCAACAAAAGGAGACAACCATGGGTGCAATCTTCCAATCCCTGGGCCGGACCGTACTGGCCGGCGTGCTGCTGCTGGTGGTGCTGGTGCTGGTGGCCGGCGGCAATGTGAGCCCCAGCCACGCCTGGGCCACCTTCGTGATGCGCTGGCTGCACGTCCTGTGCGGCGTCATGTGGGTCGGTCTGCTGTGGTATTTCAACTTCGTGCAAATCCCCTCGATGCCCAAGATCCCCGACGAGCAGAAGCCGGCGGTGAGCAAGGTGATCGCCCCGACCGCGCTCTTCTGGTTCCGCTGGTCCGCCCTGGCCACGGTGATCACAGGCCTGCTGCTGGCAACCATGAGCGGCTACATCGGCAGCGCGCTGATGCTGCAGAAGCCCTTCACGGCCATCGGCATCGGCATGTGGATTGCCCTGGTGATGGCTTTCAATGTCTGGTTCATCATCTGGCCGAACCAGAAGAAGGCCCTGGGCATCGTGACGGTGGAAGCCGCCGAAAAAGCCAAGGCTGCCCGCCTCGCCATGCTGACCTCGCGCTTCAACACCATGCTCTCCATCCCCATGCTGTTCTGCATGGTCGCCCAGCAAAACGGCGGCCTCTGATCCCCGGACCGCAGGAACAAAAAGGGCCGCATCAAGCGGCCCTTTTGCCTCGGGATGACCCGGCCTACTCCTTTTCCTGCACGGCTGTGACGCTCACATCCGCCCGGCCCTGGGCGAAGTGCAGATGCAGTGCCTGCCCCGGCGCCAGATCCCGCGCGCGGGTCACCGCCTCATGGCGCTCATTGCTGACCCAGGCATAACCGCGTTGCAGCACGAGAGACGGGTCCAGCAGTTGCAGGCGCAGGCTGGCGCGCTCCAGTTGCAGTTGCTGGGTCTGCAGCCCGCGCTGCACGGACTGCGGCCAGGCCTTGCGCCATTGCTGCAGCTCGCGCTGACGCTGACTCAGAACATGGGTGGTCGCGTAACGCAGACGCTGGGCCTGGGCCGAAAGTGACTGCTGCTGACGGGCCACCAGACCCGAGGGCCGGCCCAGCCGGCCGGCGGCCAGATCCAGGCGCTGGCTATGGCGGTCCAGCAGCCACTGCAGCGTCTCCTGCAGGCGTCCCTGCAACTGGTCCAGGGCTCCCAGCCCGACGCTGCGAGCCTCGGCCACCAGCTCGGCTGCCGCCGTGGGTGTGGGGGACCGCAGGTCGGCGACGAAATCGGCAATCGTGAAATCGGTTTCGTGGCCCACGCCACTGACCACCGGCACCGGGCTTTGCGCCAGGGTACGGGCCAGCCGCTCGTCGTTGAAGGCCCAGAGGTCTTCCATGGAGCCGCCGCCACGCACCAGCAGGATGACATCCAGCGCAGGACTCCCCTGCTCCACCAGAGCATAAAGCTGCTGCAGGGCCGCCACCAGTTCGGCCGGCGCTGCCGCGCCCTGCACCGACGCTGGCGCCAGGAAAACCGGGATGTGCGGCACGCGCCGTTGCAGGGCCGTGACCACGTCGTGCAGGGCTGCCGCACCCAGCGAGGTCACCAGGCCGATGCCGCGCGGCCTGGCGGGCAGTTCCCGCTTGCGCGCCGCGTCGAACAGGCCCTCGGCTTCCAGCCTGGCCTTGAGCTTGAGGAACTGCTCGAACAGCGCCCCCTGGCCGGCGCGGGACATGGACTCCACGATGAGCTGCAGATCACCGCGCGGTTCATAGACACCCAAACGACCGCGCACTTCCACTAGCTCGCCGTCGCGCGGTGCAAAGTCCAGCAGACCGGCCGCACGACGGAACATGGCACAGCGGATCTGGCCACTTTCGTCCTTCAGCGCAAAGTAACAATGCCCGCTGGGAGCGCGGTTGAAGCCCGAAATCTCGCCGCGCACCGCGACCGGATTGAAGCGTGACTCCAGGGCATCAGCAATGGCGCGGCACAGCGCGCCAACCTGCCAGATGCGCGGCGTCCCGGTTGGGTTTTCGAACTCAGACATGAGCAAACATGCGGTTCGCGCCGGGGTGGCTGCGGCGGACTACTCCACAAGAGGTGGACGGCTGACAGGACAGGGGGGCACTCGCCTCCAAGCCTGATTTTTCCGTGCAAGTCATTGATACCATTGGATTTTTATCTGCCTTTTTTGTCATCGTTCTGTCGCAAACACGCATGAACAGGCGCTTCGGAACAGCTACCCAACACTTCTGCACAAAGTTATCCACATGAACTGTGGGCTACCTGCCGGCCTGTGCCCCGTGCCGGCCACACAGCGGGGTAGGCGCATCCGCCTCGGTCATAATCGCAACGCACTTTCGCATGGAGGATTCCTTTGTTTTCCATCATACAAGCCGCTGGTTGGCCGATCTGGCCCCTGATCATCTGCTCCATCCTCGGACTGGCCCTGATCATCGAACGTTTCCTGAGCCTCAAGACCGCCAAGGTCGCGCCCCCCCAGTTGCTGGACGAGGTGCTCCAGGCCTCCAGCACCGCACTGCCCGCCCCCGACGTGATCGCCCAGCTCGAGAAGAACTCGGCCCTGGGTGAGGTGCTGGCCAGCGGTCTGCAGGCCCTGCAGGCCAAGCCGAACAGCAGCGACGAGGAATTGCGCAATGCGCTGGAGAGCAGCGGCCGCGTGGTGACCCACCGTCTGGAGCGCTACCTCAGCGCCCTGGCCACTATCGCCTCCGTGGCCCCGCTCATGGGCCTGTTCGGCACCGTGATCGGCATGATCGAGATCTTCGGCTCCCAGGCCCCTGCCGGAGGCGCCACCGGGGGTAACCCGGCCCAGTTGGCCCACGGCATCTCGATCGCCCTGTACAACACGGCTTATGGCCTGATCATCGCCATCCCGGCCCTGATCTTCTGGCGCTACTTCCGTGCGCGCGTCGATGAGTACCTGCTGATCCTGGAACAGGCCGGCGAGCGCCTGCTGCAACACCTGGCCACGCTGCGCGCACCCTCATGAAGCTGCATTTCCGCCGCCCCAGCCGCGAGGAACCGGAGATCAATCTGATCCCCTTCATCGACGTGCTGCTGGTGATCCTGATCTTCCTGATGCTATCGACGACCTACAGCAAGTTCACCGAAATGCAGCTGCGCCTGCCGGTGGCTGACACCGATGCCCAACGCGACTACCCCAAGGAAGTCATCGTGGCGGTCAGCAGCGAGGGCAACTACGCGGTGAACCGGGCGGCCGTCGAAGGCCGCAGCGTGGAAGCCGTGCTTGCCGCCCTGCTGCAGGCGGCCAAGGCCGGCAAGGACACCGTGGTCATCATCAGTGCCGACGCCAGCGCGCGCCACCAGTCCGTCGTCACGGTGATGGAGGCGGCGCGGCGCGCCGGCCTGACGCAGATCACCTTTGCCACCCAGTCCTCGGCGCAGGCAGGCGGCCGCTGAAGGCCATGGCCAGCCCCTCCCAGCCACCCTGGCAACGCACCCTCATCGACAGCTGGCAGCGGCGCAGCCCGCTGTCTTGGGCGCTGTGGCCGCTGTCCCTGCTCATGGGCCTGCTGGTGCGCCTGCGCCAGGGCCTCTATCTCAGCGGCTTTCTGCGCCGGAATCTGCTGCCGGTGCCCGTCATCATTGTCGGCAACGTCGTGGTGGGCGGTGCGGGCAAGACACCTGTGGTGATGGCCCTGGTCAGACACCTGCAGTCGCGCGGCCTGCACCCTGGCGTGATTTCGCGTGGTTACGGTCGCCGTACCCATGACTGCCGCGAAGTGCGCGCCGACAGTCCCGTGCACGATGTGGGGGACGAGCCAGCCCTGATCCACCGCAACACCGGCGTGCCGGTCTTCGTGGCGACACGCCGCGTCGAAGCCGCGCGCGCCCTGCTGCAAGCCTACCCACAGACCGACCTGCTGCTCAGTGACGACGGCCTGCAGCACTACGCCCTGGCGCGCGACATCGAGATCTGCGTCTTCGACGACCGCGGCGTGGGCAATGGTTTTCTGCTGCCGGCGGGCCCGCTGCGCGAGCCCTGGCCGCGTTATGCGGACCTGGTGCTGCACACCGGCAGCCGGCCAGCTTTCACCGGCTACACCGCGCGGCGCGCCCTGGCCGCACAGGCGGTGCGCAGTGATGGCAGCCGCGTGGACCTGGTGGCCCTGGCGCAGGACGGTCGCCCCCTGCTGGCCGTCGCCGGCACAGCCCGGCCCCAGGCCTTCTTCGACATGCTGCAGGCCCTGGGTCTGCCGCTGTCGCTCACCGTGGCCCGCCCCGACCACGACGACTACGCCCACTGGCAGCGCCCGCTGGAACGCGACTACACCCTGCTGTGCACGGAGAAGGACGCCCTCAAGCTCTGGGCTCACCACCCCGATGCACTGGCGGTGCCACTGAACTTCGCGCCCGAGCCGGCTTTTTACGCGGCGCTGGACCGTCTGCTCGAAGCGACACAGCTATCATCGCCCCATGGACACCCGACTCCTTGAACTGCTGGTCTGCCCCGTGACCAAGGGCCCGCTCGAATACGACCGCGAGAAGCAGGAACTGAGCTCGCGCAGCGCGCGCCTGGCCTACCCGATCCGCGACGGCATCCCGGTGCTGCTGGAAAACGAGGCGCGCACGCTGAGCGACGAAGAACTCGGGCTCTGAAGCCATGTCCTTCACCGTCCTGATCCCGGCACGGCTGGCCTCGACCCGTCTGCCCAACAAACCCCTGGCCGACATCGCCGGCCTGCCCATGATCGCGCGCGTGGCTCGGCGTGTCGGCAGCGGCATGCCGGCAGGCACGCGCGTGGTGGTCGCGGGCGACAGCCCCGACATCCTGCAGGCCTGCGCGCGACATGGCGTCGAAGCCGTGCTCACGCGCGTCGACCACCCCAGCGGCAGTGACCGCCTGGCCGAGGCCTGTGACCTGCTGGGCTTGCCCGACGACGCCCTGATCGTGAATGTGCAGGGCGACGAACCCCTGATCGACCCCGCACTGGTCTCGTCCGTGGCCGAACTGCTGCGCCAGCGCCCCGAGGCCAGCATGAGCACGGCCGCCCACCCCATCCATGAGTTGGCTGATTTCGTGAACCCCAACGTGGTCAAGGTGGTGCTCGATGCGCGCGACCTGGCCCTGTACTTCAGCCGTGCACCCATCCCGCACTGGCGGGATCAGCCCAAGTCCACCGGGGGGCGGGCCGACGGCTTCACCCAGGACGTGACGTCCCGGCCCGAGCCGGCGCCGCTGCGCCACATCGGCATCTATGGCTACCGTGCCGGTTTCCTGCGCCAGTTCCCCAAGTTGCCGCCGGCCCCGATCGAGGTGACCGAGGCCCTGGAGCAACTGCGCGCGATGTGGCACGGCCACCGCATCGTCGTGCACGTGACGCCGCAGGCCCCGGGCGCCGGCGTGGACACCCCCGAGGACCTGGTGCGCGTACGCCGACTGTTTGCCGCCTGAAACGATCCGAGGATCGCTGGTCCGGGATGAAAACGGCCTCGCGGAATCTGTAAGTTTCATTCAGGTTACGGCATGCTATCCTCGCCTCAGTCATGCAGCTGACATGCACCGCCATGGTGCTGTCGCTGGCTAAGAACAGCAAAACATCCGAGGGTATCCATGAGACTGATCCTGTTGGGCGCACCCGGCGCCGGCAAGGGCACGCAAGCCGCCTTTATCTGCCAGAAATACGGCATCCCGCAAATCTCCACCGGCGACATGTTGCGCGCCGCCGTGAAAGCCGGCACCCCGCTGGGCCTGAAAGCCAAGGCCGTGATGGAGTCGGGCGCCCTGGTCAGTGACGATCTGATCATCAACCTGGTCAAGGAACGCATCGCCCAGCCGGACTGCGCCAAGGGCTTTCTGTTCGACGGATTCCCGCGCACCATCCCCCAGGCCGACGCCATGAAGGCGGCCGGCGTGAAACTGGACTACGTGCTGGAAATCGACGTGCCTTTCGAAGCCATCATCGAGCGCATGAGCGGTCGGCGTTCGCATCCGGCCTCGGGCCGCACCTACCATGTCAAGTTCAATCCGCCCAAGGTGGCGGGCAAGGACGACGTGACCGGCGAAGCGCTGGTGCAGCGTGACGACGACAAGGAAGAGACCGTCAAGAAGCGCCTGGACGTCTACAGCGCCCAGACCCGCCCGCTGGTGGACTACTACAGCAGTTGGGCCCGTCAGGAACCGGGCGCCGCCCCCAGGTACCGCGCCATCAGCGGCATGGGCAGCGTGGAGGACATCACCGCGCGTGCGCTGCAGGCCCTGTCCGGCTGAACCAGTTCCCAGACTAGACACAAAGGCCGCAGATGCGGCCTTTTTCAGTCTGCGGCCGTACCTCAGAACAGCTCGACGCCGCCGTCACGCACATCCTCGCGCAACAGGCCCTGCTGCACGAGGTCGTCGTAGCTGCACACCCGGTTACGGCCATGGCGCTTGGCGTAATACACCGCCTGGTCAGCCCGGTTGCAGACCACGTCCGGAGCGTCTGAGGCTCCGATGCTGCTGAGCCCCGCGCTCGCCGTGATGTTCCCGGCCTGTGGAAACCGGTACTGCTCCATCTTCCGCCTGAAGCGCTCGACCGTGAGCAGGGCGGCCGCATGGTCCGGACAACGCAGCAGAACGACGAACTCCTCGCCGCCAAAGCGATAGACGCGGTCATAGCCGCGAAAGGTGGTCTTGAGGATGCGCCCCACCAGGATGAGCACCTCGTCGCCGATCTGATGGCCGAATTGATCGTTGACCTGTTTGAAATGGTCTACATCGATCATGGCCAGCCAGAATTGTTCACCAAGCCTGACCCGCCGGCGCTGGAGATGAGCATCCGACTGAGCCCCCGCGTCTACTACAGTATCGGCCGCCCGATCCTCCCGCAGGGACCGGTAAAAGGTCTCCTCAAAGGACTTGCGGTTGAGCAAGCCCGTCAGCGCATCGCGTTCGCTGTACATGAACATGCTGTGCATGTTGCGGTAGATCCGCAGCACCCGCTCGATGCTGGCCAGCGCCAGGGGATCGAGTCGCGCGATCGAGCGGATCTCGATCACCCCCGTCTCCCCTATGTCATGACCAGCGAACAGCGGCAGGCAGGTGAGGCAGTCTCCGTCCAGGCCCTCGGCCTGTTCAACGACCGGCAGGTTGACCTCCAGGCAGCGCTGGCGCGGCGTGTCGTTTTCGATTCGCTCCAACAGCCGGAAATCGGCATGCATGGGATCGTTGACCTCCACCGCGCTCCCGCGCCGCAGCACGATCTGGGGCAGCCACCGCTGGTCATTGGCATCGTGCATGACCATGTACAGGGTCATACTGATCGGTTCGAGCAGTTTCGTCAGCACACGCACCAGCGCCCTATCGAGCGCCACACGATCACGTTGATCGGTCAGGGTCGCGATTTGGTCGATCAGGTGGAACATGCCGGCAGCCGTAGTACATTTCTATTGTGTCAAGGAAGCGCTTCGCCGCGCATGGTCACGGATCATAATCTGCGACTGTATTCACCGCCGGCAGCTGCGAGCCGCGCTGATCGTTCCGGTTCAAACCGGACTGGAGCGCAAGCCGTAGACGCGGCGTCCCACAAACAGGTACTCGGCGCGCAGGGTAGCTTCGCCCTTTTCCTCGTGGAAGGCGAAACCCAGCACGCCCACGGCGTCGCCTGCCTTGAGCGGGGTCACATTCCAGGCCTGCATGCGGGTGAGCGGCGCCAGTTCGATTTCCCAGCGACTGTCCTTGCGACGCGGCAGCCGGGCCCGGACCAGCAGGGCCATGCCATCGACCGGTGCGGTCTGCGCCAGATCGGACGGCAGCGTCAAGGGGGACTACAGCTCCAGCACCA
The DNA here is from genome assembly GCA_028869035.1 of Burkholderiales bacterium. Classification (GTDB taxonomy): domain Bacteria; phylum Pseudomonadota; class Gammaproteobacteria; order Burkholderiales; family Burkholderiaceae_C; genus Hylemonella. The sequence continues at coordinate 13,658 of JAGWTL010000016.1, forward strand.
ACTCGGCATGCGGGTTCTGCCAGCGCACGAGGTGCCGATCAGCAAGGCAATGCCGCTGAGGCGCATGACTTCGAGGGCCGGGTAGGCCCAGGCACCGGAGTGCAAGGCGCTGAACATGACGCGGGGCCGCCTCTCAGCACAGGAGTTCGAGCATCAGCGCCAGTCGCGCCTTGACAGGGCTCAAGCCCGCCGCCACGGGGAACTCGTCGCCAGGCCGAGGCTGCAGAAAGCCATCGGCACATCGCGTGCTGCGCAGCACGCGTACGCCGGCCGCCTGCGCGCGCCGCAGGGCGGCCACCAGTTCGTGATGCACGGTGCCGCCACCGGTGCCGGCCAGCACCAGTCCGCGCACCGGCGGAGCCCCATGGCGCGCGGCGACGGCCGGATCCGCCAGCGCGTCCACCGTGGCGCCGCAGGCCGCGGCATGGCTGAGCAGGATCTCGACGCGGGGCAGCGCAGGGGCCGCCAGGAGTGCGTCCAGCAGCGCCGTCTGGGACGCATTCGGTGCAGGCCAGTCACGCTGGCGGTCAACGCGCCCCTGGTGCACGCGCCCGATGTCACCGGCCTCGCCCGAGCTGAAGGCATCGAGCCGCGAGCTGTGCACCTTCTGCACGTCCTGTGCACCGAGGACGCGGCCGGCGCAGACCGCCAGCACGCCTTGCGCGCCCGCCGTGGCGGCCACTACCACGGCATCGCGCAGGTTCCGCGGACCGTCGGCGTCCGCTGCGTTGGCCGGGCGCATGGCGCAGGTCAGTACCACGGGTTTGCGGGGTGCCAGCAGGGTCTGCAGCAGAAAGGCCGTCTCCTCCAGCGTGTCGGTCCCGTGGGTGATGACCAGTCCCTGCACATCGGCCTGCGCCAGCCAGTGGACACACCGCTGCAGCAGCTTCTGCCACACCGCCAGATCCATGTCCTTACTGTCGATCTGGGCCACCTGTTCACTAAGCAGCACGCAGCTGGCTTGGGTCGTTAGACCGGCCAACAGATCGCTCACCAGCAGTTGCGCGGCCACGTAGTCACGGCTGTCGGCAGCGCTGGCAGCCAGGCCGGCGATGGTGCCGCCCATCCCCAAAACCACTATTTTTCCGGACCCCACTTGCAATTCCTCAAAAACTGGTTAAAAATACAGTTACTGGATATCGAGACAGTGCCGTCTTGCCATCCAACCCACAGGAGTCATGACCATGGACCTGCCGCAGTACCCGATCAAGCTGACCGCCCGCCAGCAGCAGATTCTGGACCTGATCCAGAGCGCCATTGCGCGCACCGGCGCCCCGCCCACACGGGCCGAGATCGCCGCCGAACTGGGCTTCAAGTCGGCCAATGCGGCCGAGGAGCACCTGCAGGCTCTGGCACGCAAGGGCGTGATCGAACTGGTCAGCGGCACTTCGCGCGGCATCCGCCTGCAGGGCGCGGCGCTGCGCTCCATCAACGAATCGCGCATCAAGCAATTCTCCCTGCCCATGCCGGACCTGTCCCAGCTGGCCCTGCCCCTGATCGGGCGCGTCGCTGCCGGTTCGCCCATTCTCGCGCAGGAACATGTGGACCAGACCTACTACGTCGAGAGCTCGCTGTTCCAGCGCAAGCCCGACTACCTGCTCAAGGTGCGCGGCATGTCCATGCGCGACGCCGGCATCATGGACGGCGACCTGCTGGCCGTGCAGTCCACCAAGGACGCCAAGAACGGCCAGATCGTCGTCGCCCGCCTGGGTGACGAAGTCACGGTCAAACGCTTCCGCCGCAACAAGCACCTGATCGAACTGCTGCCCGAGAACCCCGACTACCAGACCATCGTGGTCGAACCGGGTGACCCCTTCGAGATCGAGGGCCTGGCCGTGGGCCTGATCCGCAACACCATGCTCATGTGAGCGCGCACCCCGCCTGAAAGGTCAACGATGAATTCCGCCTGGACCGCCAGCTACGCCCTCTGGTCCCCCCTGCACAAGCTGCTGCGCCGGCTGACCTCCCCCGCCGTCAGCAAGCCCGCGCTGCCCTGCAACAACGCAACGGCCGCCATCGTGCGCAACAGCCGCCCGGTGCAGCGCCCCCTGCGTGTGGTGCGTGTCATGGAAGCCGGCCAGCCGCGCTCGCAGGTCGGCCGTATGGTGATCTCCGGCCGCATGGCCGACGTCTGCGCCGAACTGGACCGCCTGGCGGCCTGCGAAGCTGCCTGAGCGCCATACCCCCGGCCGCTTCCCGCGCCGCCCGGGTCCGGAAAGGCCCGGACCGCAGGGCACAATAGCGGCATGAACATCGTGATTCTGGACGACTACCAGGACGTCGTACGCAAGCTGGACTGCGCGGCCAAACTGGCCGACTATCCCCCCAAGATTTACACCAATACCGTCAAGGGCCTGGGCCAACTCTCGGTTCGTTTGCGTGATGCCGACGTGCTGGTGCTGATCCGGGAACGCACGCCCATCACCCGCCAGCTGGTCGACAAGCTGCCGCGCCTCAAGCTGATCGCCCAGACGGGCCGTGTCGGCAGCCACATCGACCTGGCCGCCTGCACCGAGCGCGGCATCGCCGTGGCCGAAGGCACGGGTTCACCGGTGGCCCCGGCCGAACTGACCTGGGCCCTCATCATGGCGGCCATGCGTCGCCTGCCGCAGTACATCGGCAACCTCAAGCACGGTGCCTGGCAGCAATCCGGCCTGAAGTCGGCCGCCATGCCGCCCAACTTCGGTCTGGGCACGGTGCTGCGCGGCAAGACCTTGGGGCTGTGGGGTTACGGCAAGATCGGCCAGCTGCTGGCCGGCTACGGTCGCGTCTTCGGCATGCGCGTGCTGATCTGGGGCCGTGAGCCCTCGCGCGATAAAGCCTTGCAGGATGGCTACGAGGCCGCGGCCAGCCGCGAGGAATTCTTCCAGCAAAGCGATGTGCTCAGCCTGCACCTGCGCCTGAACGATGCCACGCGCGGCATCGTCACGGCCGCCGATCTGGCGCAGATGAAACCCACCTCCCTGCTGGTCAACACCTCGCGCGCCGAACTGCTGGAGCCCGAGGCGCTGATCCTCGCGCTCAACCACGGCCGACCCGGCATGGCAGCAATCGATGTGTTCGAGTCCGAGCCCATCCTGCAGGGCCACGCCCTGCTGCGCCTGGAAAACTGCATCTGCACGCCGCATATCGGTTATGTCGAGCAGGAAAGCTACGAGCTGTACTTCGGCACCGCCTTCGACAATGTGGTGAACTTCATCAAGGGCACGCCGAGCCATATCGCCAACCCGGAGGCGCTGAAGGTCCAGCGCTGAACTAGGGCTTTTTCACGCGCATCGCCAGCATCTGCTCGGTGCTGCTCTTGCGATCGGCATTGACCTTCTGCAGCGTGGGCCGCGCGCTCATCATCTTCAGGTACTCGCGGACCGGCAACTCCGCCAGCAGGTCCTCGCCATAGATGATCTTGCTGGCGCTCGACACCAGGGGAAGGTGCGCCACGGCCGCGCAATCGGCCAGCGTGAACTCAGGCCCTGCCACGAAGGGCGCGAACCTGGCCAGCTTGGCAAAACCATGCACACCGCGCTCCAGCAGCTTGCGGGTGCGCTCCTTCAGACTGTCGGACACCTTGCCACCGAAGAAGGCCTCGGGGTAGAGATTGCGCGCCACCAGTTCCAGGTGCAGTTCGCTGTAGAGGATGATTTCACGCACCTTGGCTGCGGCATAGGGATCGGCAGGCAGCAGCGGGTTTTGCGGGTAGACCGCCTCGATGTATTCGGCGCAGGCACTGGACTCGGAGATCGGGCCCTGCGGCGTGTCCAGAAAAGGCACCTTGCCCATGGGCGACCGCTCGACCAGCAGGCTGTCACCATGGCCGGTCCAGACCAGTTCCTCCACAAAGGGGATGTCCTTTTCCATCAGTTGCAACTTGACCTTGTTGTAGTAGTTGCTGGCCGAAAATCCGCATAGCTTCAGGGTCATGGTGTCGCCTCAGTTCTTGTTGGGAGAGTTTGCCCCTCCAGTCTGGCAGAGGATAAGCGACGGGACAGTCCGGCAGGTGACTCCGAAGGAGCAAACGACCGGGCGATAATTCCAGCCATGAAACCCGTCTACGCACAGATCGCCGTCGTCGGCACCGGGGCCATGGGCCGTGGCATTGCCCAGATCGCCGCCCAGGCTGGCAGCACCGTCACCCTTTACGACAGTCAACCGGCTGCCATCGCCGCAGCGCAACAGGCCCTGGGCGAGCAGTGGGACAAGCTGGTGGAAAAAGGCCGTCTGGAAGCAACGGCCGCCACCGCCTGCAAAACACGCCTGCGAGCCGCCAGCGGCCTGAACGACCTGGCCAGCTGCGACCTGGTGGTGGAAGCCATCGTGGAACGTCTGGACGTGAAGGCTGCGCTCTTTGCCGAGCTCGAAGGCATTGTCGGCGCCAACGCCGTGCTGGCCAGCAACACCTCCTCGCTCTCGATCACGGCCATTGCCGCCAAGCTGAAATCACCGCAACGTGTGGCCGGTTACCACTTCTTCAACCCGGTTCCGGTGATGAAGGTGGTCGAGGTGATTGCCGGCCTCAAGACCGATCCGGCCGTCTGCGCGGCCCTCTCGAAGTACGCGCGCCAGATGGGCCATACACCCGTGACAGCGCAGGACACACCGGGCTTCATCGTCAACCATGCCGGCCGCGGTTACGGCACCGAGGCGCTGCGCATTGCCAGCGAAGGCGTGGCCGACTACGCCACCATCGACCGCATCCTGCGTGACCAGGCCGGCTTCAAGCTCGGCCCCTTCGAACTGATGGACCTGACTGCGCTGGACGTCTCGCACCCGGTGATGGAGTCCATCTACCACCAGTACTACGAAGAACCGCGCTACCGCCCCAGCGTCATCACCGCACAGCGCCTGGCCGGTGGTGTGCTGGGCCGCAAGACTGGCGAGGGTTTCTACCGCTATGAGAAGAACGTGGCCCAGGTCGCGCCCGAGTTGCCGGCGCCGCAGGTGACCGAGATGCCGGCGGTCTGGGTTTCGCCGCGTGCAGCCCGTCGCGCCGAGCTGCTGCAACTGCTCAAGGACCTGGGCGCGAAGATCGAGACCGGCCAGTCGCCCTCGGGTACGGCGCTCACCATCGTTGCCCCGCTGGGCTTCGACGTGACCACGGTGGCCGTGGTAGAGCGCCTGGACCCCGCGCGCACCGTCGGCATCGACCTGCTGATCGAGGACGCCGCAACGAAACGTCGCGTGCTGGCCACCAACCCCGCCACACGCGCCGACATGCGTGACGCCGCCCACGCCCTGTTCGCGCGCGACGGCAAAGCCGTTAGCGTGATCCGCGACAGCGGTGGTTTTGTCACGCAGCGTGTGGTGGCTAACATCGTCAATATCGCAGCCGACATCTGCCAGCAGCGCATCTGTTCGCCCGCCGACCTGGAGACGGCCGTCGTCCTGGGCCTGGGCTACCCCATGGGCCCGCTGGCCATGGGCAACCGCTACGGCCCGACCAATGTGCTGGAAGTGCTGTTCAATCTGCAGACCGTCTACGGCGACCCGCGCTACCGCCCCAGCCCCTGGCTGCGCCGGCGCGGCGCCATCGGCCTGTC
>JAGWTL010000287.1 GCA_028869035.1 Burkholderiales bacterium
GTGCGCGCAATCTCCACCAAAACCACGACCATTAAGGGCTGAACGGCTCTGGTTCGTCGTGCGCCCCACCCGGCCAGACGAGCCGGGCAAACAGTCAACGGTCAAGTCGTGTGTGGCACTGTTTAACTTTGAAAGGGCGATGAAATGAGCAAGTTGGTAGGTTTGGTCGGCTGGCGCGGCATGGTCGGCTCGGTTCTGATGGACCGCATGATTCAGGAAAAGGACTTTGACCTGATCGAGCCGGTGTTCTTCTCCACCTCCAACACGGGCGGCAAAGCCCCCGCGATGGCCAAGAACGAGACCACGCTGCAGGACGCCCACAACATCGACGCCCTCAAGCGCTGCGAGATCATCATCACCTGCCAGGGTGGCGACTACACCAAAGAGGTCTACCCCAAGCTGCGCGCTGCCGGCTGGAACGGCCACTGGATCGACGCCGCGTCCTCGCTGCGCATGGCTGACGACGCCGTCATCATCCTGGACCCGGTCAACCGCAATGTGATCGACCAGTCGCTCGGCCAAGGCGGCAAGAACTGGATCGGCGGCAACTGCACCGTGAGCCTGATGCTGATGGGCCTGGGTGGCCTGTTCCAGCACAACCTGGTCGAGTGGGTCTCGGCCATGACCTACCAGGCGGCCTCGGGCGCGGGTGCACAGAACATGCGCGAGCTGCTGTCGCAAATGGGCGCGCTGCACGATGCCGTCAAAGCCGAGCTGGCCGACCCGGCTTCGGCCATTCTGGACATCGACCGCAAGGTGGCCGCCACCATGCGCGATGCGTCCTTCCCGACCAAGAACTTCCGCAACACCGCGCTGGCGGGCAGCCTGATCCCCTGGATCGACGTGCCGGTCGAGCACGGCCAGAGCAAGGAAGAGTGGAAGGGCGGCGCCGAGTGCAACAAGATCCTGGGCAAGCCGGCCTTCCGCAGCGCCGGCAGCATCCCGATCGACGGCCTGTGCGTGCGCATCGGCGCCATGCGCTGCCACTCGCAGGGCCTGACCGTCAAGCTCAAGAAGGACGTGCCCCTGGCCGAGATCGAAGGCCTGCTGGCTGGCGCCAACGACTGGGTGAAAGTGGTCCCCAACCAGCGCGAGATCACCGAGCGCGAACTCACGCCTGCCGCCGTGACGGGCACGCTGACCGTGCCGGTCGGTCGCCTGCACAAGCTGGCCATGGGCAACGACTATCTGGGCGCCTTCACGGTGGGTGATCAACTCCTGTGGGGGGCTGCCGAGCCGCTGCGCCGTATGTTGCGCATCCTCTTGCAGGCCTGAGGCAGAGATAGCTATTCGTTGTCCGTCAACAACAAACATAGGCCGGAGCAGAGCAAGGCGCTTAGGCCAAGAAAGTTAAGCGCTTTCTCAGCTTGTCAGGCTAACGTATTGATGTTAAGGTACTTTTCCAGTTTCATGATCATGGTTTTGGACTGCAAACCGTGAAGTTCACCCCTACCTCGCCCGAGCATCGGAGGCCCCTAAATTGATTGCTAAGTCACAACGCTGGCAAAGAACCGCCCTGGCGATTGCCTCTGCCACGGTTCTGGGTTTGTGGGGCTCGCAGGCTGCTGCGCTCTCCCTGGGGCGCATCATGGTCCAGTCAGCGCTGGGCGAACCGCTGCGTGCCGAGATCGAACTCCTGGAAATCAGCGAGGACGAAGCCTCATCGCTCAGGCCCCGTGTGGCCCTGCCGGACACGTTCCGCGCCAGTGGCATGGAGTACAGCTCGGCCCTTAACGGCTTGCAGATCTCCCTGCAGAAACGCGCCAACGGACAGCAGTACCTGCGCCTGAGCAATGCGCGCGCTGTCAACGAACCTTATGTGGACCTGATCCTCGAGGCCAACTGGTCCTCCGGGCGCATCGTGCGCGACTACACGATGCTTTTCGATCCGCCGATCCTCAACGGCGCCCAGGCTGCCGTGCCGCAGGCGCCCCAGGTCAGCTCCGTGCCGATCCGCATCGCTCCGCCGGCAGCCCCTGCTGAAGCGGCTCCGGCCCCCGTACCTGCGCCGGCAGCAGCGACTGCAGCACCCGCTCCCGCCGTACAAGAAGCCGCGAAGCCGGCCGCTGAAACAGCCCCGGCCGCTGAATCCAGCCCGCCCCCCATGGCCGCCGCCGAGCCTCCGAAGAGAGCGGAGCCGCCCCCGCCCGCCGTGGCTGGCAAGCAGTCCGTCACCGTCAAGGCCGGCGACACGGCCGGCAGGCTGGCGCTGGCCCAGAAACCGTCGGACGTGTCCCTGGACCAGATGCTGGTGGCGATGTTGCGCAGCAACCCTGAAGCTTTCATCGGCGGCAACGTCAACCGGCTGCGCAAGGGCGCTGTACTGGACATGCCTGGCGCTGAAGAAGCCCAGGCCACGCCGGCCGACGAGGCCCGCCAGATCCTGCAGACCCAGAGCAAGGACTTCAACGAATTCCGCCGCCGTCTGGCCAGCAGCGCCCCGGTCAGCCCGGAAGCCAGCGCCGACCGCAAAACCAGCGGCGCCGTGCAGACCCAGGTCGAGGAAAAGAAACCGGCGACCACCGCTCCCGACAAGCTGACCCTGTCCAAGGGCTCCGTCCAGACCCAGGCCCCTGAAGACAAGCTGGTGAAGGAACGCAGCGCCAAGGATGCCGCGGCCCGTACCGAGGAACTGTCCAAGAACGTGGCCGAGCTTGAAAAACTCAGCAAGGCGGCAACGCCGGCCCCGGTGCCCGCCACCAAACCGGCGGCACCTGCTGCGCCGGCAACAGCTCCGGTAGCCTCTGCACCGGCAGCGACACCGGCCCCGGCGCCGCAAGTCGCGGCAGCACCCGTGACGCCCCCGCCTGCCCCGGCGCCGATCGCAGCCGCATCGGCGCCCAAAGCGGCTGCACCGGCTCCGCGTCCGGCTGCATCGGCCCCCATGCCGGCGCCCGTCGCCGAGGAGCCCTCGCTGCTGGACGAATTGATGGACAACCCGCTGATCCCGGCCGCGGCCGGTGGTCTGGTGGCCCTGCTGGCCGGTCTGGCCTTCTACCGCAGCCGTCAGCGCAAGAATGCCGGACAAGTCGACAGCGCCTACCTGGAGAGCCGTCTCCAGCCCGACTCTTTTTTCGGCGCCAGCGGCGGCCAACGGGTTGACACCAATGACAACGGCGCCAGCAGCTCCTCGTCCATGGTCTATTCGCCCAGCCAGCTCGATGCTGGCGACGATGTCGACCCCGTCGCCGAAGCCGATGTCTATCTCGCTTATGGCCGTGACCTTCAGGCCGAGGAAATCCTCAAGGAGGCGCTGCGCAATCACCCGAGCCGCGTCGCCATCCACCAGAAACTGCTGGAGATCTACGCCAAGCGACGTGATGTCAAGAACTTCGGCGTGATCGCCAAGGAAGCCTACAAGGTCACCGGTGGCAGCGGCCCGGAATGGGAGCAGATCTGCGAACTGGGTCGCGGCATCGACCCGAACAATGAAGCCTACCACCCGGGTGGTGAGCCGCCCGCATCGGCGCCCGCCCCCCTGCAGGCCGCCCCCAGCAGCTATGCGTCCACGCAGCCCGTGCGTCAGGCCGCACCGGCCCCCGCTGCAAGCGCCGGCACGGACCTGGACCTGGACCTGGACTTCTCGCTCGACGAAGCCGAGTCTCGTGCATCGGCCCCCTCGGCCGCCACCTTGCCCGCACCGATCGCCACCGCGCCCGGCAACGGCCTGGCCTTCGAAGCACCGCCGCTGCCGCAGATCAGCAGCCCGGCGGCAGCGGCGCCCGCCGGGGCCAACCTGATGAACTTCGACATGGGCGGGCTCTCGCTCGACCTGGGCACGCCCTCCGTGGAACCCGGCACCGGCTCGGATGACCCGCTGGGCACCAAGCTGGCGCTGGCCGACGAGTTCAAAGCCATCGGTGACACCGACGGTGCTCGCGCCCTGATCGAGGAAATCATCGCCGAGGCTTCGGGCGACATGAAGGCCCGCGCCCAGAAAGCTCTGGCCGCGCTCGGCTGATCCGCCCGCATAGGCAGTGACTTGTGAGGGTGGCCCTCGGCGTCAGCTACGACGGCCACCCCTACGACGGCTGGCA
>JAGWTL010000288.1 GCA_028869035.1 Burkholderiales bacterium
CGCTCACCCCGATGAACTTTTGCCTAGACAACGTGGCAGCGCGCGGAATGCTGCTGAATGTCGGCCAACAAGTCCTAGAGCCGAACGATAGTCAAAGTTCGGCTTTGGCAACTGAGGTGAGATGATGACGCTGGTCCGGATCCGGGCAGATACGCTCCCGCTAAAGCGGCTGGACGCGGGGAGTGGTGAACATTGCCTGGTACTCCTGCACGGGCTGGGTGGAACTCACCGCTACTGGACCTGTGGGCCGGTGCCATTCGAGTTGCCGGACCATCGAACTGCTCTGGTCGATCTGCTCGGCTTCGGTGAGTCGCCGAAGCCCTGGATTCGTTACAGCGTCGAGCGCCATGTGGCGGCGCTGCACGCTTGTCTGGCCGGGGAGCGCTCCGTGACGCTCGTAGGCCACTCGCTCGGGGCTGCGCTGGCACTCGCCTATGCCGTGCGCTATCCATCGGTCGTCAGGCGACTTGTACTGATCAGTCTTCCCAACTTCGGCGGTGCCGACCGCGCAGTGACCTGGTTTTCGCGCCAGCGTGGCGGCTGGATCTACACCAATATGTGGGCCACGGCGCTCGCCTGCGTGCTGTCACGGCGCGTCGTCGGGCGTCTGCTGCCGCGCCTTCTTCCGGACATCCCACGTCAGGTCGCTGAGGACTTGGTGGCGCACAACATGGTGTCGTCAACATCGTCGCTGTGGGAGGTCCTGTACCGCCACGACTGGAACGCGGAATCAGATCAGACTGCGCAGATCCTGCCCGTCCTGATGTTGCACGGCAGTGCGGATCCGACCGCGCCGCTGGCCGGCGCGCAGCAACTGGTGGCCAGGCACGCGATGTGGGAGATACGTATTCTCGGCGGCGTGGACCATCATCCCTGGCTGCGGGTGCCACACGAATGCCTGCAACACATTGTGCAGTGGCTCGGGAAACTCAGTGAGCAGACCCCCGTGAGCCCCGCCGAACAACCCGAAGCCGCTCACACCGGACTCGGCCGGAAGGCAATCCAGTGAGCGTCATGTCACTGTCGGATCTGATCGGCGTCGGGATGGCGCTGGCGGCGGGCCTGCTTATCGGATTGGAGCGTGGCTGGCATCAGCGGGACCTGCCTGACGGGCACCGAGTAGCCGGTTTGCGCACGTTTGCGCTGATCGGCCTGCTGGGCGGATTGAGCGGTCTGCTGGCGCAACGATGGGGAGCAATCCTTCTGGTTGTCGTGCTGGCCCTGGTGGCGATGCTGATCCTGGCCGGCTACGTCGTGACGGCCCGCATGCACAACGTCATGGGCCTGACCACGGCGATGGCAGCAATCACCACGTTCCTTGTAGGCGTGCTGGCTGCGGGTGGCGACACACTGCTCGGCGCCGCCGTCGCGGTGGTGACGGTCGCGCTGCTGCAACTCAAGCGGCCGATGCACAGTGGCATCAGCAAGCTCACGGAAAGCGAGATGACCAGTGGCATTCAGTTGCTGCTGATCAGTGTCGTCATTCTCCCGGTCCTCCCCAATCGCGGGTTCGGTCCATTCGAGGCGCTGAACCCATACAAGCTCTGGTGGGCGGTCGTTCTGCTTGCCTTGCTCTCGTTCCTCGGATTCGTCCTGATGCGATGGCTTGGCGCGCGGCGCGGTCTGACCCTCACGGCACTGCTCGGCGGACTGGTGTCCAGCACAGCCACTACCGCGACGCTGGCGCGTTGGTCCAAGGAAGCCCCGCAATGGCGGCCTTTGGCTGCCGGAGGAGCCACGCTCGCGTGCTCGGCAATGTTCGGCCGCATGGCGGTGCTCGTCGGTGTCGCCGCGCCGGCACTCGGCACGGCGACCGTCGGGACCCTTGGTGCCATGGCCGTCGCCGGGGCCGCGTTCGGGACGTACCTGACTACTCGCGAGCATGCGCGAGAAGATTTACCTGATCTGTCTGCGCAAAACCCGCTGAAGCTGACCGCAGCGGTCCAGTTTGCGCTGTTCCTCGCCGCAGTGCTGCTCTCCGGCCGATTCCTTGCGGACCGATTCGGCGACGCCGGACTGCTGGTCACGGCGGCAATCTCGGGGCTGATCGACGTCGATGCCATCACGCTGTCGGTGGGCCGCATGGCCGCCGACGGGGTTGTGGGCACTGCAGTCGCGAGCATGGCTGTCTTTCTCGCAGCCGCCGTCAACCAGGTCACCAAGCTTGGATTATTGTGGATCATCGACAGTCGGTCGCTGGCGCTGAAGGTGTTGCCGGCATATGCGCTGATGGCGCTCGTTGGTATCGGAGCAGCGCTCGCACTGCGCTGAGGTACGTTGACTTTCGAGCTGTGGCACCTGTTCCTGTTGGCCAGCGCTTCGCTGCTGGGCCTGCTGTTCATGCTTGTGCTCGCCGAACCAGGCCTGCCCTACGACATCGGCATCGCCTTCCATCTCCGGAGGACCACGAGTTCATGGGCCTGATCGCGGCACTGGTTGACGCTCCCGTCGCGAAGGCGACGCATCTGGTCCAGCGCCGTGCTGGCATGACCGATGACGTGGAACTTGTCAAAGGTGATGCGGGCGTTGGGCAGATGCTGGGTGACCCCGGCGATGAAGGCCGGCGACATGTCGATGCTCGCCGAAGTGATGTTCTGGGCCGGGCAGCCATGCTCCCCCAGATACTGGGCCAGTCGCCCAATGGTCTTGGCGTCGCGCCCCTCGGTGACGAACAGCACGCGCCGGGCATCGGCGTCAGCGGCCAAGGTGACGTAGCTGTGGCCCCGGGCGCGCGAGGTCTCGTCGATGGCCAGCGCCGTGACCTCCGGGTAGTCAGCCAGACCACAGGCCATCTCCACGTACTTCTGGCACACCGCCAGCACCCGGTGCGGCGACTCGCCCACGATGCGCGAGACGGCGGCAAACGGCATCTGACGCGCCAGCATCAGGATCAAGGCCTCGAACAGCAGCGTGAAGCCGTTCAAGCGACCGGCAAAGTCCGGCTCGACCAGGCGCACCGAGCCGTTGGGCAGCTTCACGCGTGGCGTGCGCACTTGCAGATGGCACTCGTGCTGGAAGAAGTTCAGGTGTCGGTACGTCTTGGTCACGGTGTCATGCACCGGATGCGAGCCCTCATGACCAGAGAGGCTGAAACGAGTGCCCGTCTTGAAGTCGATGCGCACCGTCAAGGTCTTGACCTTCTCGTCAAACTCCACCGACGCCACCGTCCACGGATCGGCAATTCCAAGGGCGGCTTCAAACAGCTTGGCAGTCATCAATTCACTCTTCCAGGTTGATCAATATGGCGTCAGCTTACCCACTCAGATTTCAAGAGAGGCAGAAAGTGAGTCGGCCGCCGGGCCGAGACCCGGCTTGCCACGAAAGAAACTTCGCAAACCGAAGGGCAGCCTTCGCCCTTCGACAAGCTCAGGACAGGCCGAACGAGGAATTTCTTGAACGCCCTCTAACATCACTCCAGCTTGACGTCAGCGTCCTTCACCAGCTTGACCCAGAACTTCTCGTCCTGGGCCAGGAAGGCGGCGTAGTCAGCGGGCGATTTGGAGACCGACACGTCGGTGCCTTCGCGCGCCAGGGCGGCTTTCACGCCGGGCTGTTTCATCGCTTCCTGGGTGGCCTCGAAGATCCTCTGCACGATGGGCTGCGGCGTGCCAGCGGGCACGAAGAAGCCGTACCAGAAGTCGATGAGGTAGTCCGGCAGGCCGGCTTCCTTCATGCCCGGCAGGTCGGGAAACAGCGGCGTGCGTTCCAGCGTGCTGACCCCGAGGCCCTTGAGGCGGCCAGCCGTCACCTGGGGCAGCACCGAGGGCGGCGTGCCGAAGGTCACCTGTGTATCACCCGCGATCACCGACTGGATGCCCGGGCCGCCGCCACGGAAGGGAATGTGCTGCATCTGAACGCCCGCCACCTGGCTGAACAGGGCCGCGCCCAGATGCGGGGCCGAGCCGTTGCCCGAGGTGGCGAAGTTCAGCTTACCGGGCTCCCTCTTGGCACGGGCGATCAGCTCCTGAACGGAGTTGATACCCGTGGCCGGGTTCACCGCAATCACC
>JAGWTL010000017.1 GCA_028869035.1 Burkholderiales bacterium
CGCACCTGCAGCACCAGCTGCACCTTGAACAGGCGCTGCATCTCCTCGGCCAGCGGCGCGCCCACGGGGAAACCCATCAGCACCCACGCCACCACCAGGGGCGCGCGCGTGGGCACCATGACCAGCTGGTAGGGGCGCCCGTCCACCACCACGATGCGCCCGCTCTGGGTGGGCTCGGCCAGCGCCGGGGCCAGGCCGGCCAGGATGACGGAAAGATCGGCGCCGGGCATGTCCGCACTGACCGCGCGCACGCGCAAGCCGGTGTCCAGCAGGGCCGTGATGGCCGCACCGATGCGCTGGCCATGGTTCTGCAGGGCCGAGCTGATGGTGTCCAGATCGTCCGAGCTGACCGCCGAGCGGAAACCGTAATCGGCCGCCAGCAGGGCGGCGCTCTGGTGCAGCTTCTCGGCGTTCTGGTCCAGCAGGCTCAGCCAGACTTTTTCAGATGTATCGAACTCACGCGCGATCTGCATGCGGGCATTGCGCACGATGCTGTCGCGCACCACGAAGAAACCCGCCAGCTGCACAAAAAGCAGCAACAGCAGCGACAGGCCGACCAGTCGGGTGATGAGGCTGCGCCGGTTGAAAACGAACTTCATGGCCGCACACCCGTCATGCGCACGCTCACGTCCAGCTGCCCCTCGGCCGGCACGCTCACGGCCTGGTCCAGCGCCGGCGCGCCCACGGGCAGGCCGGCATGCCAGCTGCGCAGGCGGTAGCTGCCCGGCGGCAGCCTGTCCAGCACGAGCAGGCCCTTTTCTGTCGTGCGGCCGAAGTAGGGTGTGTCGACGATCACGATCCAGCCCACCATCTGGTCATGGATATTGCAGCCCAGCACCGCGATGCCGGGCTGGTCGAAGAGCACCGGCTTGGTCGGCGTACCGATGTAGAGCTTGAGTTCGAACTTCTTGACGGGCGAGAAGGAATAGACGTGGTGCCGCACCGTGTCGCGGTTGGGGAAGCTCACCTCGGTGCCGGTGCTCACCACCAGCACCTGTGGCACGAACTGCCTGCCGGCCTGCCCCATCTCGGCGCCCTCGGTCGGCCGCACCTGGCGGCGCGCCTGTGCCGACTCCAGGAACACCACCGCCTCGGGCAAGGGGCGGTCGGCGTCATCACGCACCTCCACCCTCAGCGTGCCGGCCTGGACCGGCAGGACCAGGACCAGCAGGAAACCGATGGACAGGCGCACCGCCGCGGCCTCAGGGCTCGATGGCCATGCCGGCCAGGGGCTCGCCCTGGCCGATCAAGCCGATCTCGGTGGCACGTCCGCTGGCCAGATCCACCTGGTACAGACGCGTCTGGGTCTGACCGGCGAGCCGGGCCGCGAGCAGGGCCGTGTTGGCGATGTCCGAAATATCGAAGTGCGCTTCGGCCAGGGCACCCGTGCCCAGCAGGCCCACGGTGCGCAGCTGGCCCGTGTTGGGCGAGATCACCGGTTCGGCCCCTTCGGCCGAACCCTGCATGAGCAGGGCGCCAAGCGCGCGGTCGATCACGTAGTTGGTGGTGATCTTCTCGTTCTTCCTGTTGTAGGTGTAGGCCACGCCGGACACATCCGGCGTGCGACCGGCATGGCGGTCGTCGGCCACGTAGTGCAGGCCGCCGTCGAGCTGCAGGCCAGGCTGGGCCGGGTTGCCGTCGACCACGGCATTTGTTTCGGGGTGCAGGCGCAGGCTCTGCCCGCTGCTGCCGAGCACGCGGATGCGGTCCACCGTGGGGTTGAAGTCAAAACCCGTCACGCCGCCCTGCACGGGCCAGGGCACGGGCGCGGCGGCGGCCACCGGCGCCAGTCGGGCCTGCGCCGTGTCGATGGTGTAGAGCCGGCCGCTGTCGGCCAGCGCAAAGAGCACACCACGCGCCACGCGGTAGTCGATGCCGCGCAGGCTTTCACCGGGCGCCAGGCCGCTGAGGCTGCGGCGCTCCAGCACCTGCCCGGGACGGTCCGACTTGAAACGGATCAGCTCGTGCTGCCGGGTCACGGCATACACGGTTTCCTGCGGCACGCTCACCCTGCCCACGGCGCAGGCCGAGAGCACCAGGGCCAGGCCTGAAGCCAGGGCCAGGAGGGAACGTCGATGCAAGCTCATGGGAGTCACTCCTGTCGGTCAAAAACGATGCCGCCCGCGCGCGGCGTGCATGCCGGGGCGGCCCTGAGAATCGATCCTAGACCAAGTCGCGCCCCGCCGCTACCCGCGGAGCGCCAGCCAGCCCACTCAGTCGGCCTGTTTGCGCAGAAAGGCCGGAATCTCGAAATCGTCCATGCCGCCCGAGGACAGGGCATCCACCTTGGCCGCGGCCTGGGTGCGGTCGCGCGTGCGCCAGACGCTCGGCGTGGCCATGGCGTTGTAGTCGGGCTGGGCTGCGCCGGGGGCGGCGGCCGGCGTGCCCGGCAGCGCACCCGGGGCCACGGCATGGTTCAGCGTGGGCACCTGAAAAGGAACGTTGTCGGTGCCGGTGCGCAGCACCTGCAGCGGCGGCGCGGTGCGGCGCACACCCTGGCGCGACAGGCCGGTGGCCACCACGGTGATGCGGATGTTGTCCGCCAGGCTGTCGTCATAGGCCGTGCCGTAGATCACGTGCGCATCCGACGAGGAGTAGGCGCGGATGGTGTCCATGGCCAGGCGGGATTCCTTCAGCTTGAGCGAGCCCTTGGCCGCGGAAATCAGCACCAGCACGCCCTTGGCGCCCGAGAGGTCGATGCCCTCCAGCAAAGGGCAGGCCACGGCCTGCTCGGCGGCGATGCGCGCGCGGTCCGGGCCGCTGGCCACGGCCGTGCCCATCATGGCCTTGCCGGGCTCACCCATGACCGTGCGCACGTCCTCGAAGTCGACGTTGATTTCGCCCGGCACATTGATGATTTCTGCAATGCCGCCCACCGCGTTTTTCAGCACGTCGTTGGCGTGGGCAAAAGCGGCTTCCTGGCTGACGTCGTCACCCAGCACCTCCATCAGCTTCTCGTTGAGCACGACGATCAGCGAGTCGACATTGGCTTCCAGCTCGACCAGGCCGGCGTCGGCGTTGGTCATGCGGCGGCCGCCTTCGAAGTCGAAAGGCTTGGTGACCACACCCACGGTCAGGATGCCCATTTCCTTGGCCACGCGTGCGATCACGGGGGCCGCGCCGGTGCCGGTGCCTCCGCCCATGCCGGCGGTGATGAAGAGCATGTGCGCACCCTCGATCGCGGCACGCACGTCCTCCACCGCCGCTTCGGCGGCCTCGCGGCCCTTCTCGGGCTTGCTGCCTGCGCCCAGGCCGCTGCCGCCGAGCTGGATGACCTTGTGCGCGCTGCTGCGGCTCAGGGCCTGCGCGTCGGTGTTGGCGCAGATGAACTCCACGCCCTGGACTTCGCGCTGGATCATGTGCTCGACGGCGTTGCCGCCGCCCCCGCCCACGCCGATGACCTTGATCTGGGTGCCCAGATTGAAGGCTGCCTCTTCAAACATTTCGATGCCGTCCATGGTGCTTCTCCTTAATATGCAATTGCCTTGATGTGTCTCGATTCGATGCTTCGCTGAACGCTCAGCCCGGCGGTCCCGTGCACCGCCGTCGCTGATGGGGACTTCCCCTTGCCAACCAGAGCCTGTGTTTCATGTGGAGGACCTAAAAATTCCCGATGAACCAGTCCTTGACGCGGCCCATGGCGTTTTTCATGGAGCCATGTTTCTGCGCCACCTTGTAACCACGCAGGCGCGCCAGACGCGCCTCCTCGAGCAGGCCCATGACGGTGGCCGCGCGCGGCTGGCCCACCATGTCGGACAGGGCCCCGCTGTACTTGGGCAGGCCGCGGCGCACGGGCTTGAGAAAGATGTCCTCGCCCAGTTCGATCATGCCGGGCATGATGGAGCTGCCGCCGGTGAGCACGATGCCCGAGGACAGCACTTCCTCGCAGCCCGAATCGCGCAGCACCTGCTGCACCAGTGAAAAGATCTCTTCGATGCGCGGCTCGATCACGCCGGCCAGGGCCTGGCGGCTGAGCATGCGCGGGCCGCGGTCGCCCAGACCCGGCACTTCGACCTGGACGTCGGGGTCGGCCAGCAGCTGCTTGGCGAAGCCGCTCTCGACCTTGATGTCCTCGGCGTCCTTGGTCGGTGTGCGCAGGGCCATGGCGATGTCGCTGGTGATCAGGTCGCCGGCGATCGGGATCACCGAGGTGTAGCGGATGGCCCCGCCCGTGAACACCGCCACGTCGGTGGTGCCCGCGCCGATGTCCACGCAGGCCACGCCCAGTTCCTTCTCGTCGTCGGTCAGCACCGAGAGGCTGGAGGCCAGGGGATTGAGCATGAGCTGCTCCACCTCCAGGCCGCAGCGGCGCACGCACTTGATGATGTTCTCGGCCGCGCTCTGCGCGCCGGTCACGATGTGCACCTTGGCCTCCAGGCGGATGCCGCTCATGCCGATGGGCTCGCGCACGTCCTGCCCGTCGATGATGAATTCCTGCGGCTCGACCAGCAGCAGGCGCTGATCGGTCGAGATGTTGATGGCCTTGGCCGTCTCCACCACACGCGCCACGTCGGCGCCGCTGACCTCGCGGTCCTTCACGGCCACCATGCCGCTGGAGTTGATGCCGCGGATGTGGCTGCCCGTGATGCCGGTGTAGACGCGGGTGATCTTGCAGTCGGCCATCAGCTCGGCCTCTTTCAGGGCCTGCTGGATGCTGTGCACGGTGGCGTCGATGTTCACCACCACGCCGCGTTTGAGCCCGTTGCTCGGCGCCACCCCGAGGCCGGCGAGCTTGAGCTCGCCGCCGGGCAGCACCTCGGCCACCACCACCATCACCTTGGCGGTGCCGATGTCGAGTCCGACGACCAGATCCTTGTACTCTTTTGCCATGTCGTGGGTCCTGCTGTATCTTTGTTCCTAGTTCTTCCTGGACGCGGCCTGCGCCGTCACCGTGCTCACGCCGCGCAGGCGCAGCGCGTAACCCTGCGCATAACGCAGGTCGGCGCCTTCCAGCGCATCGAGCTTGCGGCCGTGATGGGCCGCCACCTGCGTCACCGTGCCGAGAAACTGCCGCGCCCGCGCCGTGAGTTCGGGCACGTCGCCACTGCCCAGTTCGATGGCCGCTGCGCTGGCCAGCTGCAACTCCCAGTTGCCGCGCCCGCTCAGCGTCAGCCGCTCGATGGGCAGGTCCAGCGCCTGGAACAGGGGCTGCAGTTCGCGGTACATGGCCAGCACCTGGGCCGACTGCTCGACCGGCCCGTCCAGGCGCGGCAGTTCGTCCTGTTCGATCTCACCCAGGTTGGCCTCGAACACCTCGCCATAGCTGTTGACGAGGGTCGACTCGCCCTCCTCGCCCCAGTAGGCCACGGCCTGGTGTTCCTGCAGGATCACACGCAGGCGGTTGGGAAATTCACGTTGCACCACGGCCCGTCGCACCCAGGGCACGGACTCGAAGGCCAGACGCACGGCGTTGAGGTCCACTGTCAGGAACGTGCCCTTGAGCTGCGAGCCCACGTGCGCGCGCAGCGTCAGCGCACTGGTATGGCTGATGTCGCCCAGCACCGTCAGACCCCGGATCGCGAACACCGGGTGCTGCACCAGCCAGCGCCCGCCCGTGCCCAGGCCCAGCAGCATGAAACCCAGCAGCAGCAGATTGGCTGTCAGGTTCATGAGCTTGACGTCGAGGGGAACGGGCAGGGGGTGGGTCATGCGTGCGCCCCTCCGTGGTCCAGCGCGGCCGCCTGCAGCAGCAACACGCACAGGTCTTCGTAGCTGATACCGGCGGCCCGTGCCGACATGGGCACCAGGGAATGCCCGGTCATGCCGGGCGCGGTGTTGATCTCCAGCAACCAGGGCTTGCGCGTTTTTGCGTCGATCATCACGTCGGCCCGCGCCCAGCCGCGGCAACCCAGCACCGCGTAGGCCTGCAGCACCAGCTGCTGGACATGCGCCTCCTCGCCCGCCTGCAGGCCGCAGGGCACCAGGTACTTCACCTCGTCGGTGAAGTACTTGTTCTGGTAGTCGTAGTTGCCGTCGGGCGCGACGATGCGGATCACCGGCAGCGCACGCGCCTGCGCGCCGCTGCCCAGCACGGGCACCGTGACCTCTTCCCCGCTGATGAACTGCTCGCACAGCACCTGCTCGTCCACCTGCGCGGCCCTGGCATAAGCCTCGTCGCATTCGCCGGCCGACATCACCTTGGTGAGGCCGATGGACGAACCTTCGCGTGCGGGCTTGACGATCATGGGTGCGCCCAGTTCGGCCAGGGCTGCGCGCGTGGCAGCGGCACTGGCCACCTTCTGCCACCTCGGCGTGGGCAGGCCCTCGGCCAGCCAGATGCGCTTGGTCATGACCTTGTCGATGGCGATGCTGGAGGCCATCACGCCCGAGCCCGTGTAAGGAATGCCCAGCAGTTCCAGCGCGCCCTGCACCGTGCCGTCCTCGCCGAAGCGACCATGCAGCGCGATGAAACAACGCGCAAAGCCCTCGCGCTTGAGCTCGCCGAGATCACGCAAGGAGGGATCGAAGGCGTGGGCATCCACCCCGCGCGACAGCAAGGCCTGGAGCACACCCGTGCCCGACATGATCGAGATGTCGCGCTCGGCGGACGAGCCGCCCATCAAGACCGCCACTTTTCCGAGATTCACAGCTTCCTTGCTCACGTCTTGCCTTGCAGTTCAACCACCTTGGCCGGCACCCCACCGATGGAGCCCGCCCCCATGCACATCACCACGTCTCCCGCCCCGGCGTTGTCCAGGATCGCCTGCGGCATGGCCGCGATGTCGTCCACGAACACCGGTTCCAGCTTGCCGGCCACACGCAGCGCGCGCGCCAGGCTGCGGCCATCGGCCGCCACGATGGGGGCCTCGCCCGCGGCATAGACCTCGGCCAGCAGCACGGCATCGGCCTCGCCGATGACCTTGACAAAATCCTCGAAACAGTCGCGCGTGCGCGTGTAACGGTGCGGCTGGAAGGCCAGCACCAGGCGCCGCCCGGGGAAGGCGCCGCGCGCCGCGGCCAGCGTGGCCGCCATCTCCACCGGGTGGTGGCCGTAGTCGTCGATCAGCGTGAAGCTGCCGCCGTCTTTGGCCTTCACTTCGCCATAACGCTGGAAACGCCGGCCCACGCCCTTGAATTCGGCCAGGGCCTTGCGCAGCGCGGCGTCGGCAATGTCCAGCTCGGCCGCCACCGCGATCGCCGAGAGTGCGTTGAGCACGTTGTGCCGGCCCGGCAGGTTGAGCACCACGTCCAGGTCCGGCAGCACCACGCCATTGCGCCGCTGCACGGTGAAGTGCATCTGACCGGCCACGGCTCGCACGTTCACCGCGCGCACCTGGGCCTGCTCGTTGAAGCCATAACTCGTGATGGGGCAGTTGACCTCGGACACGATCTCGCGCACCGCGGCGTCGTCCGTGCAGAGGATGGCCGTGCCGTAGAAGGGCATGCGGTGCAGGAAATCGACAAAGGCTTTCTTGAGATTGCCGAAGTCGTGCCCGTAGGTCTCCATATGGTCGGCGTCGATATTGGTCACGACGGCCATCACGGGCAACAGATTGAGGAAGGAGGCGTCGCTCTCGTCGGCCTCGACCACGATGTAATCACCACTGCCCAGGCGGGCGTTGGCGCCGGCGCTGTTGAGGCGCCCGCCGATCACGAAGGTCGGGTCCAGCCCGGCCTCGGCCAGCACGCTGGCCACGAGACTGGTGGTGGTGGTCTTGCCGTGGGTGCCCGCGATGGCGATGCCCTGCTTGAGGCGCATGAGCTCGGCCAGCATGACGGCGCGCGGCACGATGGGAATGCGTTTCTCACGCGCGGCCTGCACCTCCGGATTGTCGGGCTTGACGGCCGTGGACGTGACCACGGCATCGGCGCCGGTGATGTTGCCCGGTGCGTGACCCACGCAGGTCTTGATGCCCAGTCCACCCAGGCGCTTGAGCGTGGCGCTGTCGCTGAGGTCCGAACCCGAAATGGCGTACCCGAGGTTGTGCAGCACCTCGGCGATGCCGGACATGCCTGAGCCGCCCACGCCGACGAAATGAATGTGCTTGATCGCGTGCTTCACAGCGCCTCCTTCATTTCGGTGGCACTTCTGTTTCTCGACGAAATGGATGTGCGGATCGCGTGTTTCATCGTGCCAGCTCCTCGCAGGCGGCGACCACCTGTGCGGTGGCCTCGGTCCGGGCCAGCTTGCTCGCCTGCTCGGCCCAGCGCAGCAGCGTGCTGCGGTCCGTGCCCTGCAGCAGTTCGGCCAGTCGCTCTGGCGTCATGTCGTCCTGGGCCAACAGGAGCCCGCCTCCCTGATCCACCAGAAAGCGGGCGTTGGCGGTCTGGTGGTCGTCCACCGCCGCCGGGAAGGGCACAAAGATGGCGGCCGCACCCACCGCGGCGATCTCGGTCACGGTGCTGGCGCCGGCGCGGCAAAGCACCAGATCGGCTGCCGCAAAGGCCTGTGCCGTGTCGTCGATGAAGGGCGTCAGTTCGGCCTGCACGCCGGCCGCCGCGTAGTTGGCGCGCAGCGCATCGATCTGCGTCGCCCCGCTCTGGTGGATGACCTGCGGCCGCTGCGCGGCGGGGATCAGGGCCAGGGCGCGCGGCACAACCTCATTGAGCGCCCGGGCGCCCAGGCTGCCGCCCACCACCAGCAGGCGCAGTGGTCCGCTGCGTGCGGCAAAACGCGCCGCCGGCGCAGGCTGGCGCAGGAAGGCAGCGCGCAGCGGATTGCCCACCCACTGCCCCTTTTTCATCACCCCCGGGAAAGCGCTGAACACACGGTCGGCCACGCCGGCCAGCACCTTGTTGGCCATGCCCGCCACCGAGTTCTGCTCGTGCAGCACCAGGGGCTTGCCCAGCAGCACCCCCATCATCCCCGCCGGAAAGGTGATGTAGCCTCCCAGGCCGATCACCACGTCGGGTTTGACACGACGGATCACCCCGATGCTCTGGCCAAAAGCCTTGAGCAGGCGCAGGGGCAGCAAGGCCAGGGTCAGCGGGCCCTTGCCACGCACCCCGCCGAAATCGATGCTCTCGAAGGCAAAACCGTGCGGCGGCACCAGCCGGCCTTCCATGCCGCTCTGGTTGCCCAGCCAGTGCACGCGCCAGCCGCGCTCGCGCAGGGCCTCGGCCACGGCCAGACCCGGGAAGATGTGCCCGCCGGTTCCGCCTGCCATCACAAGGGCGCACTTGCTCATGCCTGCCCTCCCGTGTGCGATGACACCCGCTGCGCGGGTATGACTTTGTCGCTGCGCGACTTCAATGACGGCGCCGCAGGCGCCATGAAGAAAGTCATGCGGGCGCAGCCCGCGTCATCGATGCGCCGCAGGCGCGAGATCATGCCCGCGCAGCGGGTGTCATGCGCGCTCATGTCCGGCCTCCATGCATCAGTTGCCGGTTCTCGTAGTCGATTCTGAGAACGATGGCCACCGCCACCATGTTCATCAGGATAGCCGAGCCGCCGTAGCTCATGAAGGGCAGGGTCAGGCCCTTGGTCGGCAGCGCGCCCAGGTTCACACCCATGTTGATGAAGGCCTGGAAACCCATCCACACGCCCACGCCCTGCGCCACCAGGCCGGCGAAGACGCGGTCCAGCGCGATGGCCTGGCGGCCGATGTGCATGACACGGCGGGTCAGCCAGAAGAACAGCGCGACGATGGTGAGCACACCCAGCAGACCGAACTCCTCGCCGATCACGGCCAGCAGGAAATCGGTGTGCGCCTCGGGCAGCCAGTGCAGCTTCTCGACGCTGCCGCCCAGACCCACACCGAAGATCTGGCCGCGCCCGAAGGCGATCAGCGAGTGCGAGAGCTGGTAACCCTTGCCCAGGGTGTGGCGCTCGTCCCAGGGGTTGAGGTAGGCGAAGATGCGTTCGCGCCGCCACTCGCTCAGCGCGATCATCAGCACGAAGGCCACCAGCAGGATGGCCGCGATCAGGAAGAACATGCGGGCGTTGACGCCGCCCAGGAAGAGGATGCCCATGGCAATGATCGCGATCACCATGAACGCGCCCATGTCGGGCTCGGCCAGCAGCAGCACGCCGATCAGCGCCACGGCCGCGCCCATGGGCGCGACGGCGCGGAAGAAATGCTCCTTCACGTCCATCTTGCGCACCATGTAGTCGGCCGCGTACAGCAGCACGGCCAGCTTGGCCAGTTCCGAGGGCTGGAAGTTCATCACGCCCAGCGAGATCCAGCGCCGTGCGCCGTTCACGCCCTTGCCGATGCCGGGAATCAGCACGGCCAGCAGCAGCGCCAGGGCGATCAGCAGCAGCCAGGGCGCCATCTTTTCCCATTTCGCCATGGGGATCTGGAAAGCAATCAGGGCCAGCACAAAGGCCACCGCCAGCGAGAGCAGGTGGCGGCTCAGGAAGTGCGTGTGCGCGTAACGGCCGAACTTGGGGTTGTCGGGCAGCGCAATGGAGGCCGAGTAGACCATCACCAGCCCCCAGGCCAGCAGGGCGACCACGACCCAGATCAGCGCATGATCGAAGTCGGACAGGCGCACCGGCTGGTTGCCGCTGCGCCCGAAGCCCTGGTGACCCAGACGCACGGGCAAGGCGTCGGTCGCAGGCGCGCCGCCGAACCAGCCACGCAGGCGCTGCGTCAGCGCGCTCATACCTGGCCTCCTGTCGATGACGCTCGCTGCGCGGGCATGACGTCGGTCATTTCGTCATCGATGCCGCGCAGCGGCGAAGTCATGCGCTCGCAGAGCGCGTCATGGGCACTCATGCCAGCCCCCCTTCATCCGACAGGGCCTGCACGGCCTCGACGAAGACGCTGGCGCGGTGCTCGTAATCCTTGAACATGTCGAAGCTGGCGCAGGCCGGCGACAGGAGCACGGCGTCCCCGGCCTGCGCCTGTACGCGGGCCAGGGCCACGGCCTCGGGCAAGGTGCCCGCGTCCAGCAGGGGCACGCCCGTGTCCTGCACCGCCGCACGGATGGCGGGCGCATCGCGCCCGATCAGCACGACCGCGCGGGCATAACGCTGCACCGGCCCGAAGAGCGGTGCAAAGTCCTGCCCCTTGCCGTCGCCGCCGAGGATGACGACGATACGCCGCTCGGTTCCCAGGCCGGTCAGGGCCGCCACGGTGGCGCCGACGTTGGTGCCCTTGCTGTCGTCGAAGTACTCGACCCCGTTCACGATCGCGACCGGCTCCACCCGGTGAGGCTCGCCGCGATATTCGCGCAGGCCGTAGAGCATGGGACCCAAGGCGCAGCCGGCGGCCTGGGCCAGGGCCAGCGCGGCCAGGGCGTTGGTGGCGTTGTGGCGGCCGCGGATGCGCAGGGCGTCGGCCGGCATCAGGCGCTGGATGAAGATCTCTTCCTCTTCACCCTTTTTCCGTTTCTGCGTCTCGTCGGCCTCCTGCGCGCGCACCAGCCAGGCCATGCCGTTGACCATCTCGATGCCGTAGTCACCCGGGCGCTGCGGCATCTCGACCCCGAAGCTCAGGTACTCGCGCCACTGCGGCTTTTGCAGCCTGACGCGCACCGGCTCGGGGAGCATGGCCATCACCGCCGCATCGTCGCGGTTGAGCACCAGCAGGCCCTGGTCGCCGAAAATGCGCGCCTTGGCCGCCCCGTAGGCCTCCATGCTGCCGTGCCAGTCCAGATGGTCCTGGGTGAGGTTGAGCACTACGGCGGCCGTAGGCTCGAAGCCCTGCACGCCGTCGAGCTGGAAGCTGGACAGCTCCAGCACCCAGACCTCGGGCAGGGTGCCCGCATCGAGGTGCTGCGCCAGCACATCAAGCAGATTGGGGCCGATATTGCCCGCCACCGCCACGGTCTTCTCCGCGTGGGCCACCAGCTGGCCGGTCAGGGAGGTCACGGTGGTCTTGCCGTTGGTGCCGGTGATGGCCAGCACCTTGGGGGCATAGGCCTGCCCGGCCCGCAGGTCGCGCAGGGCGCGTGCAAACAAATCCACTTCGCCGCCCACCCACAGGCCCATGGCCTGCGCCGCCTGCCAGACCGGCGCCACCATGGCCGGGGTCAGGCCCGGGCTCTTGAAGACGGCACGGATACCCTGCCCCTCGACCAGGCCGGTTTCGAAAGCGCCCGCACGGAATTCGACCTGCGGCAGTTCGGCCTGCAACTGGGCCAGCTGAGGCGGTGTCTCACGGGTATCGGCCACCGTCACGCGCGCACCCTGGCGCACGCACCAGCGGGCCATGGCCAGGCCCGAAGCACCCAGGCCCAGCACGAGCACCTGCTGGCCTTGCAGAGGTGACACCACGGGCTCGGGTGCCGCATCGCAGGCGGAGGCCTCCTCCTGCGATGCGGCGCTGTTGTTGTCATCCGGCGCGACCTGCGCCGTCGGCTCGGGCGTGCCCGCATCGGTGAACAGTTGGGCGACAAAGGCCGCGGCCTCACGCGCGGCCGTCAGGGTCTCGGGCAGGGGGCGCTTGGCCGGCTTGCCGGTCGCGGACACGGACACGGAAACCTGGCGTTCGGCGTCGACAGAAGACGGCAACGCATCCTGCCCGCTATCAGGCGCAGGGGCTTCGCTCGCGCCCTGCGGGGGCACATTCTCCGCCGGCGAAAACACCGAAGCCGCCTTGTCCAGAGGCGGCAGCAGGCGGGACCGATCGTCGGGTAAGTCGTTTTCGTTCATCGCAGTTTCAAGGTCGACAGGCCCACCAGGCACAGCAGCATGGTGATGATCCAGAAGCGCACGACCACCTGGGTCTCCTTCCAGCCGTTCTTCTCGAAGTGGTGGTGCAACGGGGCCATCTTGAACAGGCGCCGGCCCTCGCCGTATTTCTTCTTCGTGTATTTGAACCAGCTCACCTGCAGCATCACGCTCAGGGCCTCGGCCACGAAGATGCCACCCATGATGGCCAGCACGATCTCCTGGCGCACGATGACGGCAATGGTTCCCAGCGCACCGCCCAGGGCCAGCGCGCCCACATCGCCCATGAAGACCTGTGCCGGATGCGTGTTGAACCAGAGGAAGGCCAGGCCCGCACCGGCCATGGCCGAGCAGAAGATCAGCACCTCACCCGAGCCCGGGATATGCGGGAAGAACAGGTACTTGGAATAGACCGCACTGCCGGTCACGTAGGCAAAGACACCGAGCGCCGAGCCGACCATGACCACGGGCATGATGGCCAGGCCATCCAGGCCGTCGGTCAGATTCACCGCATTGCTGGCCCCGACGATGACCAGGTAGGTCAAAACGACGAAGCCGATCACACCCAGCGGGTACGTGACTTGTTTGAAGAAAGGAAGCAGCAGGCCGGCTTTCGCCGGCAGGTCGACCGAGAACCCCGAACGTACCCAGGTGACGAATAACTCCCAAACGCCCTGGTTGCTGCTGCCGGAAATCGAGAAGACGAGGTAGAAGGCGGCGATCAGGCCGATCACCGACTGCCAGAAATACTTTTCGCGCGAGCGCATGCCCTCGGGGTCCTTGTTGACCACCTTGCGCCAGTCATCGACCCAGCCGATGGCGCCGAAACCCAGCGTGACCAGCAGCACGATCCAGACGAAGCGGTTGGACCAGTCGAACCACAAGAGGGTCGAGATGCCGATGGCCATGAGGATGAGCACGCCACCCATGGTGGGTGTGCCGCTCTTGGAGAGATGCGTCTCCATGCCGTAGCCGCGCACGGGCTGGCCGATCTTGAGTTCACGCAGACGCCGGATCACCCAGGGTCCGGCTACCAGACCGATCAGCAGCGCGGTCAGCGCGGCCATCACGGCGCGGAAGGTCAGGTACTGGAAGACCCGGAAATAGCCGAACTCCGGCGAGAGAGTCTGGAGCCACTGGGCCAGGCTAAGCAGCATGATGTTCTTCCTTGTTCTGTTCGGCGTGGGCGCTCACGGCCTGCACCACCCGCTCCATGCGCATGAAACGTGAGCCCTTGACCAGCACGCTGGTCAGGTCCGGCAGGGCCTGCAGCACGGCGGCGTTCAGCGCCTCGACGTCGCTGAAGTGGCGCGCTCCCGGGAAGTTCGCCACGCTCTGGGCTGTCTGCTCTCCGAGGGCGTAGAGCTGTTCGATCCCCCGCTCGCGCGCATAGGCACCGACCTCGGCATGGAAACGCGGACCTTCGCTGCCCACCTCGCCCATGTCACCGAGCGCCAGCAGGCGCGGGCCCGGCAGACCAGCCAGCACATCGATGGCAGCGCGCACCGAATCCGGGTTGGCGTTGTAGCTGTCGTCCACCAGGGTCAGGGTACGGCCGCACAACTGGAGCGCCAGCGCGCGCGAGCGCCCCTTGACCGGCTCGAAGGCCTCCAGCCCAAGGGCGATGTGGGACAGGGGCACACCGGCCGCCAGCGCGCAGGCAGCAGCGGCCAACGAGTTCTTGACGTTGTGCAGGCCCGCCACGTGCAGCGTGTAGCTCAGCGGCCCGGCCGGGGTACGCGCCTGGACCTGCCAGGCCGCGCCGCTCCACTGGGGCGTGACGCAGCTGAGATCGGCCGCGTCGGCCCGTTCCGTGATGGCGAAGGTGAGTTGCGGTCGCGCACCGGCGAGTTCATGCCACAGGGTGCTGTACGCGTCATCGGCCGGGAACACCGCCGTGCCGCTACCCCCCAGCGCCGAGATCACCGAACCGTTCTCGCGTGCCACGGCCTCGATGCTGGCCATGAACTCCAGGTGCTCGCGCTGCGCGTTGTTGACCAGGGCCACCGTGGGCTGGGCCATGCCGGCCAGCAGGGCGATCTCGCCCGGGTGGTTCATGCCCAGCTCGACCACGGCCTGCTGGTGCGTGCCGCGCAGGCGCAGCAGGGTCAGCGGCACGCCGATCTCGTTGTTGAGGTTGCCCTCGGTGGCCAAGGTGGCTTGTGGCTTCCAGGCGCGCAGGATGGCGGCGACCATCTGCGTCACCGTGGTCTTGCCATTGCTGCCGGTCACGGCGATCAGCGGCAGCTTGTGTAACGCGCGCCAGCCCGTGGCGAGCTGGCCCAGCGCCCGTTTGCCGTCGCTCACGACCAGGCCGCTCAGGCCCGAGGCGCGCAGGGCAGCCTCGTCGCTGCACAGGGCTGCCACCGCGCCGGCATGCTGGGCCTGGGCGATGAAAGTGTTGCCGTCGAAACGCTCGCCCTGGAGCGCCACGAACAGATCGCCATGCTGCAGGGTGCGCGTGTCGCTGTGCACGCGCTGCACACCGACCAGGCCATCACCCACCAGGCGCGCGCCAGCCAGCCAGGGCAGGGCCTGCTGCAGATTGAACATGATGGTGTGGGCGCTCACTGGATAAGCTCCGTGCTGTGCACTGCGGTGCGAGCGCCTTCGGACGGCCGGGCGGCGCTCATGCGGCCGCTCCTGTCGCGCGGGCGCGCAGGGCCTGCCGCACCTGCTGCCGGTCCGAGAAAGGCGCACGCACACCGGCCGTTTCCTGGTAGTCCTCGTGGCCCTTGCCGGCCACCAGCACCACATCGCGCGCATCGGCCTGCCCCAGCGCGAGGGCGATGGCCTGCGCCCGATCGAGTTCGACCTGCACCGCGCCATGGCCGGCCAGGCCCGGACGGATCTGCGCCACGATGGCCTCCGGGGCCTCGCTGCGGGGGTTGTCACTGGTCATCACGATGTGATCCGCATGCTGTGCCGCCGCCGCGCCCATGAGCGGGCGCTTGTGCGAATCACGGTCGCCGCCGCAACCGAATACACACCAGAGCCGGCCACCGCGTTGTGCTGCCAGCGGCTTGAGGGTCTGTAAAACCTGGGCCAGCGCATCGGGCGTGTGCGCATAATCCACCACGGCCAGCGGCAGATCGACGCCGCCCCGGAATTCCATGCGACCCGGCACCGGCTGAAGCTCATGACAGGCGAGCGCCGCGTCGACCAGCGGGACACCCAGGGTGCGCAGCGTGGCGATCACGCCCAGCAGATTGCTCACGTTGTAGTCGCCCAGGGTCTGCGTGGTCAGCGGAACGCGGGCCTCGCCTTCGCAGACCATGAACTGCACGCCGCGTGCTCCCATGCGTATGTCTTGCGCGACCAGGCGCGCACCGGCATCTGCCCGCAGGGAAACCGTCCACAGGTCGAGCGCACGAGCCGCCAGCGTCGCTGCCAGCGCGATGCCCTTGGGGTCGTCGAGGTTGATCACCGCTGCGCGCAGGCCCGGCCAGTCGAACAGCTCGGCCTTGGCCAGCCAATAGGCCTCCATGCTGCCGTGGTAGTCCAGGTGGTCCTGCGTGAAATTGGTGAAGATGGCCGTGCGGATGTGCGTGCCGTCCAGGCGCCGTTCGGCGATGCCGATGGACGAGGCCTCGATGGCGCAGGCGGCCAGGCCTTCGTCGACGAAACGGCGCAGGGTCTGCTGCAGCAGCACGGGGTCGGGTGTGGTCAGGCCGGTGCTCACCACAGCGGCCTCGTTCTGCGTGCCCGGCGCCGGCACGCGTCCCACGCCCAGGGTGCCGATCAGGCCACAGGGCACGCCCGGCCGCAAGGCCTCCAGCGCCTGCGCCAGCCACCAGCTGGTCGAGGTCTTGCCATTGGTGCCCGTGACGGCCAGCACCCCGAGCTGCTGCGAGGGCTGTTCGTAATAGGCTGCGGCGATCGGGCCGCTGGCGGCTTTCAGGCCGCTGTAGCTTGCGATGCGTTCGTCGGCAAAGCCGTAGGGTTCAGCGCCACTGCGCTCGACCAGACAGGCCAGCGCGCCCTGGGCCAGCACGCCCGGCACGAACTGGCGCGCGTCGCGCGCCGCGCCGGGCCAGGCGATGAAACCGTCGCCCGCAACCACCCGACGGCTGTCGGTCTGCAAGGCGCCACGCACGCGGCCGCGCAGCCATTGGGCGGCCTGGATCGGGTTGTGGAGCTCGGTCACCATGGGCCGCCCTCCCCCACATGCGCCACGATCTGCGGCTTGACCTCGATGTCGGGCTGTACGCCCAGCAGGTGCAGGGTCTGCTGCACCGTCTCGCTGAACACCGGGGCGGCCACGTCGCCGCCGTAGTACTTGCCGGCATCGGGCTCGTCGATCAGCACGGCGACGATGATGCGCGGGCTGGCGATCGGCGCCAGGCCGACAAAGAAGCTGCGGTATTTCTTGTCGGCGTAACCGCGGCCTTCCTGCTTGCGCGCGGTGCCGGTCTTGCCGCCCACCGAGTAGCCCATGGTCTGGGCCTTGGGCGCCGTGCCGCCCGGGCCGGTGGCCAGCTGCAGCATCTGGCGCACGGCCCGCGCGTGACGCGCCTGCACCAGGCGCACGCCGGTCACCGGCCCCTGGGCTTTTTGCAGCGTCACTGGGATCAGCTCGCCGTCGTGCGCGAAGACCGTGTAGGCATGGGCCAGCTGCACCAGGCTCAGCGACAGGCCGTAACCGTAGCTCATGGTGGCGTGTTCGATGGGCTTCCAGGTCTTCCAGGGGCGCAGGCGGCCGCTGACCGCCCCCGGGAAGGGCAGCTGCGGCCGCTGGCCGAAACCGACCTGGCTGTACATCTCCCACAGATCACGTGCCGGCATCTGCATGGCCAGTTTCACCATGCCGATGTTGCTGGACTTCTGCACCACCTCGCTGACCGTCAGCGCGGCATAGGTATGTGTGTCGCTGATGGTGGCGCCGCCGAAACTCAGCCGGCCGTTGCTGCTGATCTGGACCGAGGTGGCCGGTGTGACCAGACCCTTCTCCAGCGCCAGCGCGGCCACAAAGGGTTTGACCGTGGAACCCGGTTCGAAGGAATCGGTCAGGGCGCGGTTGCGCAAGGCGTCCTTGAAACCCTGGCGCTTGCCCGGCGTGTAGCTGGGGTAGTTGGCCAGGGCCAGCATTTCGCCGGTCTGGGCGTCGAGCACCACCACGCTGCCGGCCTTGGCCTGGTTGTCGCGCACGGCCTGCTTGAGGCGCTGGAAGGCGAAGAACTGGATCTTGTTGTCGATGGACAGCTGCACATCGCGCCCTTCGACCGGCGGCACCTGCGCACCCACGGCCTCGATCACGCTGCCCAGGCGGTCCTTGATGACACGGCGCGAGCCGGGTTTGCCGGCCAGGGTCTGGTTGAAGGCCAGTTCCACGCCCTCCTGGCCCTGGTCCTCCACGCTCGTGAAACCGACCAGGTGCGCGGCGACTTCGCCCTCGGGGTACTGGCGTTTGTATTCCTTGCGCTGGTAGATGCCCTTGATGCCGAGATCGGCGATCTGCCTGGCCACGTTCTCATCGACCTGGCGCTTGAGCCAGACAAAGGTCTTGTCCTCGTCCTCGAGCCTGCGGTTCAGATCGACCAGCGGCATCTCCAGCAGGCGGGCCAGGCGCTGCAGCTGCTTCGGATCGCGCTCCACGTCCTCGGGAATGGCCCAGATGCTGGGTGCCAGCACGCTGGTGGCGAGGATCTGGCCGTTGCGGTCCAGGATGCGGCCGCGGTTGGCGGGCAGCTCCAGGGTGCGCGCGAAACGCACCTGCCCCTGCTTCTGGAAGAAATCGTTGGAGATGACCTGGATATAGGCGGCGCGCCCGGCCAGCACCACAAAGGCCAGCGCGATCATGGCCACCACGAACTTGCTGCGCCACACCGGCGTGCGGCTGGCCAGCAAGGGGCTGGAGGTGTACTGGATGCTGCGGCTGCTCACAGGCAGACCTCCACCTTGCAGGCTGCGGTGCCATCGGCCTTGGGGACGGCCCGGCGGCTCATTGGAGTCGCCCCCCGGAAACCCGCGGCTGCACGACAGCGCTGCCGGGCACGCTGCCGCCATAGGGCTGGTAACTCACGTAGTCGGTGATGGCCGGCGTGGCTGCGCGCATGTCCAGCTTGTCCTTGGCCAGTTTCTCGACGCGCTGTACCGTGGCCTGCTGGCGCTTCTCAAGCTCCAGCTGCTCGCGCTCGGTCTCGATGCGGCGCGCGTCCAGCACGGCGCGGTCGAGCTCGGAAAACAGGCGGCGCGAATCGTACTGCACGCTCACGAGGTAGAGCGCGCTGGCGAGCACGGCCAGGAGCAGCATCAAGTTGACCCGCGTCATGCTGATATGACCCCCACGGTTGCCCACTGCGTGTGGCGCCCTGCCCCCCGAGGGGGCCGCGTTTCGCCTTGGGGCGGCCCGGCGGC